>NZ_JBFBJY010000004.1:0-210489 GCF_040702125.1 Kitasatospora sp. NPDC085895
CCGGCGCGGGGCCCCCGCGTATCCAACCCTCGGGCCCCACTCGCCGTACGGGGGTGCCGGGGTGCCGCTCAGCCCGCTGCCGCGGGGACGGCCGCCACGTCGACGGGCACGCGCTCCCGGACCGCCTTGGCCGTCTCCGCCCGGCGCAGCACGCTCGGCGACACCGCCGCCGCGAGCAGTCCGAGCACGCCGACGGCCACCCAGCTCCAGCCACGCCACTCGGTCATCATGAAGGTCACCATGCCCGGGCCGAGCATCGCCGGAATACCGGTCGCAAGGCCGAAGACGCCGCCGTACTCGCCTTGCGCCCCCTCCTTCGCCAAGCTGTACCGCAGGAACCAGGCAGCGGCCGAACCCCAGAGTTCACCGAGCGTCAGCACACCGACCGCGACCACCAGGGCGAGAACGGCCGGGACGGCGGGCACCCAGGCGGCGAACACGAACACGAAACACGCGGCAGCCGTCGCCGCGCAGGACCGGCGCAGAAGACGCCGCGCCCCCTCGGCGGTCTTCGCCCCGCGGCTGGCCCAGACCTGGAAGAGACTGATCAGGACGGTGTTGACGGCCAGCAACCAGACTCCGACGGGCCGCGGCGCGGACGTGTAGTCGACCACCCACAGCGGCAGCCCCACGGTAAGGGCCGCGTCGGCGATCGCCACGAAGCCGCACAGGACGGCGACAGCGAGGTACGGGTAGTCCCGCAGCGCCTCCCACCGGTCTCCGGAGGCAGCACCGCGCGGTCGGCCCGCGGTGGCGGGCAGGCGCATGATGATCCCCGCGGCGCACACGGCCGTAACGGCGTTGGCCACCATCAGGCCCGCGTAGGCGGCCCGGGTGTCCCACGCCGTGGCGGCACCGGCCAGCAGGATGCCGACCGTCACGCCGATGTTGAAGACACTGCGCATCCTCGCCTGCACCTCGACCCGCTCGTCCGCGGTGCAGACGGTCGCGACCACGGCACCGCGGGCGACCTGTTCCGCCTGCTTGGCCGCGCCGAGGAGGCACATCACCACGAGGTAGAGCGGGTAGGAGGAGCCGGTCGTCAGGGCGGCGCACAGCAGGACGGCCTGCAGCAGCCCGGCGCCCACCACCATCCGGCGGGCGCCCACCACGTCGGCCGCCCGGCCAGCTGGTATGCCGACCAACAGCGCCACCACCGCGGCGATCGACAGACCGGATCCCACTTGGGCGATCGACAGGTGCTGGACCCGGGTGAAGAACAGCAGACTGCCCGAGCCGTACATGCCGAGGCCGATGCTGCCGGCCAGGCTGGCCGAGACCAGCAGTCGGCTCGGCCCTGTACCGAGCAGAGCGGCCGGACTCCGGCGCACACGATTCACGAGGTCCACTGGCGTTCTTCCTCCTTGTGTGTCGATGAGTGGCCCGCCAAATCCCGGAGGTGGCGGCGGAAAGCGTCCACGAAATGCTCGGCGCGGTCGCGTCCGACACTGTCGAGCAGGTGCTCGAAGACGCCGGACACCTCGGCCGGCGACATTCGCAGCACCAGCGTCGCGTCGAACTTGGCGCGGTGCGGATCGACCGGCACGACCCGGCAGTCGAGCCCGGGCAGCGTCAGCGGGTAGTCGTCGTCGACGCTCAGGTACAGCTGGGGCATCCGCTTGGGCAGCGTCCGGTCGGCCTGCCGCATCCGGGCGACCAGCGCCGCGAAGGGCAGGTCCTCCTGGGCCGATAGGGCACGCTCGATCTCCCGGGCGGTGTCCTGCAGGAGGTCGTCCCGGGCGGGCGGGAGCGGGCCGAACCGCATGAGCACGGTGTTGATGAGGCACCCGGCGACCGCCATGGCGTCGGGGTGCCGGCGTCCCGAGGTCGCGCAGCCCAGCAGGAACTCGCCCAGCCCCAGGGCCTCGGCGGCCGCGAGGCGGTACGCCGCGGAGACCAACACGAAGGGGGTGAGCCCCCGTCCGCGCGCCGCCTTGGCGAGGTCCGCCCCGAAGCCGCCGGCGAGCTGCAGGCGCTGCACCGCGCCCGGCCCCGCGCCGGCGCGGCCCCCGCGGCGGGCGGCGGCCCCGGCCGCGTGGGCACTCGGGAAGGCCTCGGCCGGGGCTCCGGCCAGCCGGGCCGCCGCTCTCCTGAGCCTGGCGCCGGCCGCGGGCGTGCCGAGTTCCGCGTTCTGCCGGGCGTTCAGGTCGCAGACGGTCACCGCGGGCGCCTGCGCCACCCGGCCGACATCGCGGTAGCAGGCGGCCAGCTCGTCCAGGAAGAGCCGCACCGACCAGCCGTCCGCCACCAGGTGGTGCCAGACAAACAGCAGCAGCGCCCGGTCCGGGGCGAGCCGGAACAGCCGGCAGCGCATCAACGGTCCCTCGTCGAGCGCCATCGGCGCAGTGGCCTCCGCGCGCAGCAGCGCCTGCACGCCGGCTCGGTCGGTTCCCTCGGGGATCTCGATCTCCACCGGCTCGACGGTGTGACGGCCGAGCCGCATCACCGGCCCGCCGTCCCCGTCCTCGTCCTCGATCACCGCGCCGAACGACAGGTGGGCCGCCGCCGCGCGCCGGACGGCCCGTGTCAGTCGGTCGATGTCCAACGGCCCGTTCAGCTCGAAGCAGACCGGCTCCAGGTAGGCGGACTGCAGCGGTTCCGTCAGGTCGTGGAGCCAGATGCCGAGCTGGTTGACGCTCAGCTCGCCGTCGATCCGTCCGGTGGTGCCGGACGGCTGCGCGGGCTCCTCGGCCCGGGTGCCGCGCAGCCGCTGCGCCAGCTCCGTCGCTGAGACCGCGTGCAGGACGTCGGCCGCCGACACGGCCTGCCCGGTGAGGGTCTCCAGTTCGGCCGCGGCCCGGACCGCGCCCAGTGACGCCCCGCCCAGGTCCACGAAGCCAAGTCCGGGGTCCGGCACCTCGGCGGTGCGCAGGATCCGCGCCCACACCAGGGCGACTGCCTGCCCGTCGATCTCCTTGGCGACCGCCTGCCCGTCGGCCCCTTCGGCAAGTGCTCCGGCGGGGAGCCCGGGTGCGGTCTCCGGAACGTCGTCCAGGGGCCGTTCGCGCAGCGCGTCCCGGTCGACCTTGCCGTTGCGGGTGAGTGGGAGTTCTGCGACGGCGACCAGGCGGCTCGGAACGGCGTACACGGGAAGGAGCCCGCGCAGCCGTTGCCGTACCCGGTCGGCGGAGAAGGCGGCGTCCGCCACCACGTAGGCAACGAGGGCCGGACCGATGCCGGGGAGGTCCCGCTGATCGACCACCACCTCGCGCACGGGCAGCACCGACCGCAGGGCGAACTCGACCTCCGCGGGCTCGACGCGGTAGCCGCGTAGCTTGAGCTGCCGGTCGGCCCGCCCGAGGTATTCGAGGTTGCCGTCGGGCAGCGTCCGCACCAGGTCTCCGGTCCGGTACCAGCGCTCCGTGCCGGTACCGGCCTCCGGCGGGTCGAACCGCCCGTGCTGCTCGGCCGTCGCGGCGACGTACCCGCGGGCGACGCCGGCACCGCCGATGAGCAGCTCGCCTGCCCCGTCGGCGGCGGGCCGACCGTCCGGTCCGATGATCCGCAGCAGGTTGCCGGTGACGGCCGTACCGATCGGGGTGCGGCCGGCGGATTCCCCCGGCCCGTCGGGCACCACGTAGAGGGTGCAGCAGACCGTGGTTTCGGCGGGACCGTAGCCGTTGACGATCTGCAGTCCGGGCCGGAGCGCCTTGATCTCCTGGAGCAGCCCGAGCGGGATCGGCTCGACGCCCACCAGGACCCGGCGCAGTGAGCCGCCCGATTCCGGCTCGTCGCGCAGCCGGTCCCGCAGGACGGTGAGGAAGCTCGGCGGCACGTAGCAGCTCCCGACCGCTTCCCGGTCCAGGAACGCGAGGAACCTTCGGGGGTCGAGGCGCTCTGCGGCGGGTACCACGCACAGCGTGCCGCCCCGGACCAGCGGCGCCCACTGCTCCCACACGGCGACGTCGAAATCGGGGCTGCACCACCACGATCCCGTCCAGCCGTCCGGGACGGGTGCACGGACGTCCAGCTCGTCGATCAGGTTGAGGACGCTGCCGTGCTCGACCATGACGCCCTTGGGGCGGCCGGTGGATCCCGAGGTGTGGACGATGTAGGCGAGGTCGTCGTCGGCTCCGGCCGCCGCCTCGCCGGCCGGGGCCGGCGAGAGCAGGGACGACACGCTCCGGACCGTCGAGGACGGGCCGTCCGCCGCCGCTGGGGTCTGTCCCACCACCAACTGCGGGGCACAGTCTTCCAGCATCGCGCGCAGGCGTCCGGCCGGCTGGACGGGGTCCACGGGCACGTAGGCGGCGCCCGTCCAGAACGCGGCGAGGGCAGCGGCGACCGCCTCGCGGCCGGGTGGCAGTAGCAGCACCACCCGGCCTCCCGCGGTCACCCCGGCCTCGCGGTAGCCGGCGGCCAGGGCCCGGGCCCGGTGGACCAGTTCACGGTAGGACCAGGCGCCGGTTCCGTCAGTGACGGCGATCGTGTCGGGGCGCAGGTCGGCGTGACGGAGCACCGCCGTGAGCAGGCTCATGGCCGGGTCCTCGTCAGCGTGACCGGCAGCCGGGTGATGCCGAGGATGAAGTTCGACTGCAGCCGCTCCATCGGTCCGGCTTCCTCGGCCCGGATCCCCTGCTCGGCGAGCCTGCCGAACAGGACGCCCAGCTCCGCCAGTCCGGTCGGCGCGCCGACGCAGCGGTGCACCCCGTTGCCGAGGGCGAGGTGCCGGTTGGGCGTGCGGGCAACGTCGAACCGGTCGGCGGCCGGGAACTGCTTCTCGTCGCGGTTGCCGGAGACGTTCCAGAGCGTCACCGACTCGCCGCGGCGGATCAGCCGCCCGCCGATCTCGGTGTCCTTGAGGGCGATGCGCTGGACATAGGCGTTCACCGAGCCCCAGCGCAGCAGCTCCTCCAGTGCGGTGTCGAGCAATCCGGGGTCGGCGACCAGCCGGTCGAACTCACCGGGGTGCTCCATGAAGGCCGCGAGACCCGCGCACGCCGTGTAGAGCGTCGTCTCGTTGCCGCCCACGGCGATATTCATGCAGTTGTAGAGGACGTCGGACTCCGAGAGCCGTCGCCCGTTGACCTCGGCGGCCAGCAGCATGCTGACGAAGTCCGCGCCCGGACGGCGGCGCCGCTCGGCCATCAGGTCGGCGAAGAAGTCGAAGATCTCGCTCTGTACCTCGGCCAGCCGGATGCGGGCGTCGCTGTCGTCGTAGCCCTGACCGGCCTCACGGAACGCCATCATCCGCCGGGTCAGCCCGATCAGGTGGTGGGCGTCCGTGTGGCCGATGTCGGCCATGGCCATCAGGGCGCCGGCCGGCAGTTCCGCCGCCACGTCGGTCACGAAGTCGCAACCGCCGTCGGCCAGGGCGCGTTCCAGGGCGGCGTCGACCAGCAGCTCCACCTGTTCCCTGGTCCGCCCGATCATCTCCGGCGCGAACGCCGGGTGCATCTGGGCACGGAGCATGCGGTGACGCGGCGGGTCGGTCGCCACCAGCATCCGACCGGCCGCGGTGTCCCGCTCGCTGCGGAGCGACCCGCCGAGGATCGCCCCGCCCTCCGAGCTGAAGGTCGCGTGGTCGCGGTACACCGCAACGATGTCGTCGTAGGTGGTGAGGGCCCAGAAGCCCCCGTCGGCGGTCCTGTTCCACCATACGGGCTCCTCGGCGCGCAGCCGTCGGAACGCTTCGTGGTGCTCCCCGCGGACGAACAGGCCGGGGTCCGAGAGGTCGATCGCGGTGGACGCGGTCCCGGTCATTCCCCGCTCCCGTCGCGAAGGTCGTCGATGACGGCGGCGAGCTCCCGCAGGGAGCTGTTCTCGACGATGTCGCTGAACGCCACGGCCACTCCGAGGTCCTTGCCGATCCTGCGCTGCATGCGGAAGGCCAACAGGGAGTGCCCGCCGAGCGCGAAGAAGTCGTCGTCGGCGCCGACGTGCTCGGCGGCGAGCAGGTCCTCCCAGATCGCCGCCAGACCGATCTCCGTCGCCGTGCCGGGCTCCACCCGCTCCGACTCGCGCCGACGGGCCTCCTCCAGCAGGGCCTGCATGGCGGACCAGTCCCGCTTGCCGTGCGAGTTGGCAGGGATCTCGGGGAGGACCAGGACCGAACTGGGCACCATGAAGTCCGGCAGCTTCGCCTCGGCGAAGGCGCGGACGTCCTTCGGCGTGAGGGCGTCGTACGGGACGACGAACGCGGCGAGCCAGCGGTCCTCGCCGGTGCCGGCCGGGAGCACTGCCGCGTCGCGGACCTCGTCCCACTGGCACAGGGCGCGCTCGACCTCTCCGGGCTCAACCCGGTAGCCCCTGATCTTCACCTGGTTGTCGGCTCGCCCGACGAACTCCAGTACCCCGTCGCCGTCCAGCCGGACGAGGTCGCCGGTGACGTACATGCGGCTGCCGTCCGCCGCGGTCGGATCCGGCAGGAACTGCCGGGCCGTCAGACCTGGCTGCCCGATGTAGCCGCGCCCGACACCCACGCCGCCGACGTGCAGCACGCCCGTCCCGCCGGGGGCCACCGACTGGAGGTCCGGGCCCAGGACGTGCAGACGGGCGCCGTCAACGGCGCGGCCGATCGGCACGGTGCCGGCGTCCGCCGTGACCTCGGTGACAGGGTGGGCCGTGCATGCCGTAGTGGTTTCGGTGGGCCCGTACAGGTTGTGGAACCGTCCCCGGAAGCGGCCCGACAGGATGCTGCGGCAGGCGGACGGGGTGACCACGTCGCCGCCCGTGTGCAGAATGCGCAGCGGGGCGAAAGAGTCGCGGTCCTCCGCTACCAGCTGGTTGACCGCCATGGTGGGGGCGAGCAGCGCCGTGATGCCGTTGCGCCGCAGGTCGCGCTGGAGGTCGGTGCCGATCAGGTCTGCGAGGGCCGGCAGGACGGCGATCTCGGCGCCGGCCGCGAAGCTGCACCACGTCTCGAAGTGGAAGGCGTCGAAGGACAGGCTGGAGATCTGGCCGGTGCGGTCTTCGGGCCGCAGTTCGGGCAGTGCCGGGTTCGTCGCGAAGTTGACCAGGTTGCGGTGCTCCAGCACCACCCCCTTGGGTACCCCGGTCGTGCCCGAGGTGAAGAGCACGCAGGCGGCGTTCGCAGGGGTGACGGTGACGGGCACCGCCGGAACGGGCCCGTCGACCGGCGCGCCGGACCACTCCACCACCGGGCGGTCGACTCCCGCCAGGCGCTCCGCCCAGCCCGGACGGCACAGCACCAGCCTCGCACCGCTGCCCGAGATCATCAGGTCGCGCCGCTCGTCCGGGTAGCGCGGATCGACCGCGACGTAGGCCGCGCCGCTCTTCAGGATGCCGAGGAGGGCGACGAAGACGTCGACGCCCCGCTCCAGGTAGACGGCCACCCGGTCCTCGGCGCCGACACCGAGCCCCCGCAGCCGGGCGGCGAGCGCCGAGGAGCGCTCGTCCAGCTCGCGGTAGTCGAGCGCGGTGTGATCGTCCCGGACGGCGGGCCGTTCACCGTGGGCGGCCACGGTCCGCTCGAAGAGCGACAGCAGGGTGTCGCCGGTCGCATCGCCCGCACCGGCGGGAGCGGCGACCGGATCGGGCCAGATCCGGTCGATCTCGGCGAGGCACTCCTCCCGGTCTCCGGTCATGCCGCCGAGGCCCCAGCCGGACGGTATGTCAAGGTCTGTTGGCCAGACGCTGTACTGTCCGTGCACGCTCTTGACCACGTGGAACGTGTCCGTCGGCACCGTCGACGAAACCATGGACGCCCTTTCTCCCGAGAAGCTCCGCAGACCTACTGTGGCTGGCGGCGGGGATCGCGGGAAGGGAATCCAGGTGGACTGATCCGGCCATGGCACAACCCGTCCACCTGCTGCTTCGGCAGGCGGACGGGTTGTGGCCCGGCCGTCAGCGGCGGTTCAGCAGCACCCGCACCGGTGTCCCGTCGGCGACGGTGCCGACGAGCGTCGGCTCGGCGACGGCCCGGTAGGCGACGCTGTCCGCGAGGACCTCGCCGGCGACGAACTCCTCGTGCGCACGGACAGCATCGAGCGCGGCGCCCGACGCCTCGACGACCAGCTCGACGCGCTCGGACAGGTCGAGGCCGGCCTCCCGCCGGGCCTGCTGCACCAGGCGGACGGCGTCCCTGGCCAGCCCTTCGGCGGACAGCTCGTCGGTCACTGCCGTGTCAAGCACCACCAGGCCGCTGTTGCCGGGCAGGGCGGCGGTGCCGTCCGGGTCCGACGCGACCAGCCGCTCGGTGAACTCGCCCGGCAGCAACTCGATCCCCGCCGCGGTCACGCCGCCCCCGGCGTCCTGCTTCCAGTCGCCGGCCTTGACCGCGCGGATCACCTGCTGGGTGGCTCCGCCCAGCCGCGGCCCGCAGGCCTTCGCGTTGACGGCGATCTCGAAGCGGCCGAACCGGTCCACTTCGGAGGTGAGTTCGACGGCCTTGACGTTGACCTCCTCGCGCAGGATGTCCGAGAACGGCGCGAGGGCAGCAGTGTCCGCGGCCGCCACGGTCAGCCTGGCGAGCGGCAGCCGGACCCGCAGTCCGCGCGCCTTGCGGAGGGACAGAGCCGCCGACGCGATCTGCCGCACCCGGTCCATGGCCGTGACCAGGTCGTCGTCGTGCGGCAGATCCGCCGAGCGCGGCCAGTCCTCCAGATGGACCGAACGGCCGCCCGTGAGCCCCTGCCAGATCCGCTCGGAGGTGAAGGGCAGCACCGGCGCCACGACCCGGGCGGTCACCTCCATGACGGTGTGCAGCGTGTCGATGGCATCGCCGTCGCCCTCCCAGAACCGCTTCCGCGACCGGCGGACGTACCAGTTGGTCAGGACCTCGGCGTGGTCGCGGATCCGCTCGCATGCTGCCGCGATGTCGTGGGTCTCCATCGCCGCCGTGACGCCGTCCACCAGCGAGGCGGTCCGGGCAAGCACATACCGGTCCAGGACGTGGCGGCTGTCCGTGCGCCAGACGCCGCGGCGACCCGCGGCCGTGCCGTACAGGGACAGGAAGGACCAGGTGTTCCACAGCGGCAGGATTGCCTGCCGAACCCCGTCGCGGATGCCCTGGTCGGTGACGACGAGGTTGCCGCCGCGGAGGATCGGGGAGACGAAGAGGAACCAGCGCATCGCGTCGGACCCGTCGCGTTCGAAGACCTCGTTGACGTCCGGGTAGTTACGCCGGGACTTCGACATCTTCTGCCCGTCGTCGCCGAGCACGATGCCGTGCGCGAGGGCCGAGGAGAACGCCGCCCGGTCGAACAGCGCCGTCGCCAGCACGTGGAGGGTGTAGAACCAACCCCGGGTCTGGCCGTTGTACTCGACGATGAAGTCGCCCGGGTAGTGGCGCTCGAACCAGTCTGCGTTCTCGAACGGGTAGTGGACCTGGGCGAACGGCATCGAGCCGGACTCGAACCAGCAGTCCAGCACCTCCGGCACCCGCCGCATCATGGACTTCCCGGTCGGATCGTCCGGGTTGGGCCGCGTGAGCTCGTCGATGTGCGGCCGGTGCAGGTCCAGCGGCCGCACGCCGAAGTCCCGTTCGAGTTCGTCGAGCGACCCGTAGACATCGGTCCTCGGGTACCGCGGGTCGTCGGACACCCAGACCGGGATCGGTGATCCCCAGTACCGGTTGCGTGAGATGTTCCAGTCCCGGGCACCGGCGAGCCACTTGCCGAACTGCCCGTCCCTGATGTGCGACGGCACCCACTCGATCTGCCCGTTGAGCTCGACCATCCGGTCCCGGATCGCAGTGACCCTCATGAACCAACTGTCGACCGCGCGCTGGATGAGCGGGCTGTTGCACCGCCAGCAGTGCGGGTACGGGTGGTCGTACGTCTCGTGCCGGAGCAGCACCCCCGCGGTGTGCGGCGCCCGGTTGCGCAGGTCCCTGATGATTGCCTTGTTGGCCTCGAAGACCTGCAGCCCCGCGTACGGCGGCACCTCGGGGCCGAACCTGCCACGGGCATCGACCGGGACGACGGCCTCGATGCCGGCGGCGTCCGTGACGGCCTTGTCCTCCTCACCGAAGGCCGGCGCAAGGTGGACCAGACCGGTGCCGTCGTCGACCGTCACGTAGTCGGCCGCGAGAACACGGTGGGCGTTCGCCCGGCCCGTGAAGAAGTCGAAGGGTGGCGTGTACGGGCGGCCCACCAGCTCGGCACCCTTGAACCGGCGCAGGACAGTCGGATCCTCGCCCAGCTCGCGCGCGTAGTGCCCGATCCTGGCCTCGGCGATCACATACCGCTCACAGCCGTGGTCCGGCCCGGTCTCCACCAGGGCGTAATCGATGTCCGGGTGGACCGCGACGGCGAGGTTCGAGGGCAGCGTCCACGGCGTGGTGGTCCAGATCAGCGCCAGGGCGCCGTCCAGGTCGGCCAGCGAGCCTGCGCCGTCTGCAGACAGCCGCAGACCCACCGTGACCGCCGGGTCCTGGCGGTCGGCGTAGACGTCGTCCATCTTGGTCTCGGTCGCCGACAGCGGCGTCTCGCAGCGCCAGCAGTACCAGAGAACCTGGAATCCGGAGTAGATCAGCCCCTTGTCCCAGAGCTGCCTGAAGGCCCACATGACCGACTCCATGTAGGAGAGGTCGAGGGTCTTGTAATCGTTGTCGAAGTCGACCCAGCGGGCCTGGCGCCTGACGTAGTCGCGCCACTCGGAGGTGTAGCGGAGCACGGATGTGCGGCAAGCGTCGTTGAACGCCGCGACGCCCATGGTGTCGATCTCGGACTTGTGCTTGATGCCCAGCTGGCGTTCCGCCTCGACCTCGGCCGGCAAGCCGTGGGTGTCCCAGCCGAAGCGGCGCTCGACGCGCTGGCCGCGCATCGTCCGGTACCGGGGGACCGTGTCCTTGACGTATCCGGTCAGCAGGTGGCCGTAATGGGGCAGCCCGTTGGCGAAGGGCGGCCCGTCGTAGACGACGTACTCGTTGCTCCCGTCCTCGCCGGCCGGGCGGTCCTTCACGGAGGCGCCGAACGTCCCGTCGGTCTCCCAGAAGTCGAGCACCTCGTGCTCGATCGCCGGAAAGGACGGCTGGGCGGGAACAGCAGGGTACGTAGATGAATCCGGCCTGTCGGCCATGGCGGTACTCCTCGTGCGCGCGTCGACTGTGCGTGTACGGGGACGCCGTCCGAGTGTGCGGACGCCGCGGTACCACCCCGTTTGCCGTCCGCTCGGCGGACAGCCCCTCATTGACGGCTGTGACGGGCCGCTCCCGTCCGGTTCTACTCCGGGCCGTCGGCCCGTTTCTTCCGGAGGCTCCCCGGTGATAGCCGGATCAGTGCCTGTGACCATGATGAAGTTGTCGGCAGAACCCAACCCGAAGTCAGATACCGCTGTCAACAACGACCGTCGTCGGAGTGCACCCAGCGGATCGTCGCCCACTGGGCACCGGTCAGTGCCGGCGTGCAGGGCGGTACGCCGACATCCCGG
This sequence comes from Kitasatospora sp. NPDC085895, assembly GCF_040702125.1. Lineage (NCBI taxonomy): Bacteria > Bacillati > Actinomycetota > Actinomycetes > Kitasatosporales > Streptomycetaceae > Kitasatospora > Kitasatospora sp. NPDC085895. The sequence continues at coordinate 11,335 of NZ_JBFBJY010000004.1, forward strand.
TAGCGACCTGCGCCACGTGCCCCAGCCGGCCGGGAGATGCCCCGCTCACTCCTGGCTGGTCGCCCGGTCAGGCCGACTGGCCCGCCGCCGCGAGGGCTCCGGTGCGGACGCGGTCCAGGAGGGCGAGCAGCACCTCCTTGCTGGAGGCCCGGTCGCGGACGTCGCAGAGCACCACCGGCACCGACTCGTCGAGGTCCAGTGCGGCGCGGACGTCCTCGGCGCTCGCCTCGCGGCGGCCGTGGAAGCAGTTCACGCCCACCGCGAACGGCACCCCGCGCTGCTCGAAGTAGTCCACCGCGGCGAAGCTGGACTCCAGCCGCCGGGTGTCCGCCAGGACGATCGCGCCGAGGGCGCCGAGCGCCAGGTCGTCCCACATGAACCAGAAGCGGAACTGCCCCGGGGTGCCGAAGAGGTAGAGCACCAGGTCGTCCCGGAGGGTGATCCGGCCGAAGTCCATCGCGACCGTGGTCGTCGACTTGTCGCGGACGCCGTCGAGGCTGTCCACGCCGACGCTGGCCTGGGTGATCCGCTCCTCGGTCGACAGCGGCTCGATCTCGCTGACCGAGCCGACCATGGTGGTCTTGCCCACGCCGAAACCGCCGGCCACCAGGATCTTGACCGCCCCGGGGACCAGGCTCTGGGTCATCGTGCTTGCTCCTCAGCTGTTCTCAGAGATTGCGCACGCCGTCGATGACGGCCTGGACGAGGGCCAGGTCCGGCACCTCGGCCAGTGGGACCGGTGCCCGCGTGATGATCAGCGAGGCGTCGGCGAGGTCGCCGAGCAGCACCTTGACCACGCTCACCGGCAGGTCGAGCTGGGCCGCGATCTCGGCGACCGCCAGCGGCCGCTCCCGGCACATGCCGAGGATCGCCGCCGGTTCGGGCCCCAGCCGGGTGGTGTCGACGCGCGGGTCGGCGGTGACCACCAGGGTGATCAGCGAGTAGTCGGTGCGGCCCGACTCCGTCCGCCCGCCGGTGATCGCGTAAGGGCGGACGAGATGCCCGGCCTCCCGGTCGAACCACGCCTCCTCGGGGGTCACGCAAGGTCACCCGCCCGCTCCCGGCCCGCATCGCTGCGCGGCGCGGCGGTGAGGTAGGCACCGACCTGCTTGACGAGCATGTTGATCTCGTAGGCCATCAGGCCCGCGTCGACCGCCTCGGAGGTGAGCACGGCCAGCCGGGCGCCCTGGCCCGCGGTGGTGACGAAGAGGAACAGGTGGTCCATCTCGATCACGGTCTGCCGGACGCGGCCGCCGTCGAAGCGCTGGCCGGCGCCGCGGGCGAGGCTCTGCAGCCCGGACGCGACGGCGGAGAGGTGCTCGCCGTCGGCGCGGTCCAGGTTCTTGTCCATGCCGACGAGCAGCCCGTCCTCGGACAGCACCACGGCGTGCCTGGTCTCCGGTACCCGGGAGACCAACTCGTCCAGCAGCCAGTTGAGATCGCGCTGGGTTTCGGTGTGCTGGGTCGTCATCAGGGCTGGTCCTCGCGAGCAGGGGCATGGTCGGGTGCGGTGGTGGTGGGGGTCTCGGCGGAGGCCCCGGCGGGCTCCCCGGCGGGGAACGCCTTCGGCGGCGCACTGTCGCGGGCCGTCCGGGTGCCGCGCTGGATGGCGGCCATGGTGGCGCGCGAGCGCTGCGGCGAGGGGTCGTCCTCCGGGGCGGGCCGGTCCGGCCGGGCGGCCGCGCCGGCGGCCGGGGTACCGCCGCCGGTGGCGCGCTCGGCCGCGGCGGCCTCGCGGAGCTGGTCGGCGAGACTGGCGTTGCGCACCCGCTTCGGCAGCACCTTCGGGGTGCGCAGCTCGTCCCCGGCGGTGAGGTCCTGCGGGTCCTGCAGTTCCTGGACGTCCGGGACGGCGGGCGGCTCGGCCACGGCCGGCCGGACGTAGGAGGTCCCGGCGGCGGGCAGCGCGGGCGGCTGCGACCGCCGGGTGGGCAGCTCGCGCGGCTCCGGGGCGGTCTCGTGGACGGCCCGTTCGGCGACCGGCGCCGGCTCGGGCGCCACGGGCCCGGCGGGTTCGGCCGAAGGCGCGGACTGCGCCGGGACGGCGGGAAGGTCGGGCGCGGTCGGCGCACGGAACGGCACGGCGGAGACCACCGCGCCCGGCAGGCCGGGGATCGGCGCGCCCGCGGTGAGTCCGCCCGCGGGACGGGCGGCGGGCTGCTCGGCCACCCGGGCGCCGAACGGCAGGCCGGGGAAGCCGGTGGGCGCCGGAGCGGCCTCCAGCAGCGCGGTGGGCAGCAGGACGACCGCGCGGGTGCCGCCGTAGGGCGAGGGGCGCAGCGCGACCTGGATGTCGTGCCGGCCGGCCAGCCGGGAGACCACGAACAGGCCCAGCCGCAGGTCGTCGCCGAGCGCGGCGACGTCCAGCTCCGGCGGGTCGGCGAGGTAGGCGTTGAGCCGCTCGTACTCCTCCTCGGACATGCCGAGGCCGCGGTCCTCGACCTCGACGGCGAGGCCCTTGGGGACCTCCTGCGCCGAGACCAGCACCTGGGTGTAGGGCGGGGAGAAGGTGGTGCCGTTCTCGATGAGTTCGGCGACCAGGTGGATGACGTCGGCGACGGCCTGGCCGGCCAGCGCGGTGCGCGGCACGCCCTGGACGACCACCCGGGCGTAGTTCTCGGTCTCGGAGACCGCCGAGCGCAGCACGTTGACCATCGGCACGGCGTTGCGCCAGCGGCGGGCGGGCAGCGCGCCGCCGAGGACGACGAGGTTCTCGGCGTTGCGACGCATCCGGGTGGCCAGGTGGTCGACCGCGAACAGCTCCTTGAGCAGCTCCGGCTCCTCGTGGCGGCGCTCCAGCTCGTCCAGCATGGTGATCTGGCGGTGGATCAGCACCTGGGTGCGGCGGGCGATGTTGAGGAAGACCTTCTTGGTGCCCTCGCGGCTCTGCGCCTGCTGGACGATGGCCGCGACCGCGGTCCGCCGGACGGCGTCGACGGCCTCGGCGACCTGCTGGATCTCGTCCCCGTCGGAGCGGCGGGCGGCGCGGCCGTCGGCCGGCTCCGGCACGCTCTCACCGGCCTCGATCTGCCGGACGACGCCGGGCAGTTCGGTCTCGGCGAGGGTGCGGGTGATCTCCCGCAGGCCGTCCATCCTGGCGGTGAGCACCTGGGCGGTGCGGCGACCCTGGACGAGGCTCCAGGCCAGCACCGCGGCCACGACGGCGGTGCCGAGCGCGAAGGCCAGGCCCTGCCCGGCGTGCAGCAGCAGGACGCCGGCGTACCCCCAGGCGACGGCGAGGCCGGCGCAGGGCACCAGCACCAGGGGGAGGAGGGAGGTACGGAGGGAGCCGGTGCGGCCGGCGCGGTGGCCGGGGCGCTGGGCCGGTATGCCTGGCATCTGATTCCTCGTGCGGGTGCAGACGGCGTGAGCCCGTGCGAGTCGACGGGTGCCGGCGGGGGCGAGCGGGAAGGATATACCGCTTGTTGACTGTCCGTCATCAATTGGCTCCGCACGGCCTGGCCGTCGACGGCAGCACGGTACCAGCCCCGACTGGCCGAAGAGCAACATCATCTGACGGAATGTGGACTGTGCGAGGGGTGTTCGGGTCCGCCCGGCGCCGGGCGCGCCGGGCGGACGCCGGGCGCCGATCAGACCGCGAGCGCCTGCGGGGCCCAGACCGTGCTGTGCACCTTGACCAGCTCGGCGAGCTTCTCCGACCACTGCACGCCGTAGCTGCCGGCGGCCACCTGGCCGAGGCGCAGCCGCTGGACGTCGGAGGTGCCGGCCGGCGGGTAGACGTGCGTGGCGTCGCGCAGGTAGCGCTCGATCCGGAAGTCCGACTGCAGGCCGCGGGCGGCGTGGATCTCCATCGCGTTGCGCGCCGAGTCCAGGGCGTACTCGGTGTTCACCAGCTTGGAGTTCATGAGTTCCGCGTCGCACGGCCGGCCGAGGTCCAGCAGGTGGGCGGCGTGGTACGCGGCCAGCCGTGCGGTCATCAGCCGGGACTGCATCTCGCCGATCTTCAGGCTGATGTTGGGGAGTTCGGCCAGCGGCTTGCCGTAGAGCGAGCGTTCCTCGGCGAAGGCGACGGTGTCCTCGACGATCGCCCGGTGGATGCCGAGGGCGACCGCGGCGAGGTTCGGCCGGCCGTACAGGATGCTGGAGGAGTAGGCGACGTCCAGACCGGTGCCCTCGTCGCCGAGGCGGTTGGCGGCCGGGATGCGGCAGTCCTCGAAGACCAGCTCGCCGAAGCTGAAGCCGTGCAGACCGCTCTGGCAGCCGGGGTCGCCGAGCCGGAAGCCGGGTGCGTCGCCGGGCACCAGGAAGGCGGAGAGGCCGCGGGAGCCCTTGCCGGTGCGGAACACCACGCCGTGCACGTCGCCGATGTGCGAGTTGCCGACGAACCACTTGCGGCCGTTCAGCACGTAGTCGCGGCCGCGCTTGCGGGCGGTGCCGGACATGCCGAGCACGTGGCCGCCGGACTCCGGCTCGGTGACCGCGATGGTCGGCAGCGCCCGGCCGTCCGCGAACTGCGGCAGCCACTGCCTGCGTTGCTGCTCGGAGCCGAAGTGGATGACCTTGGCCACGCCGAGCTGGGAGGCCTGGGCGATGGCGCCCATCGCGCCGCTGACCCGGGAGAGTTCCTCGATGACGACGGTCTTGGCCAGGTGGCCGAGCCCCATGCCGCCGTACACCCGGGGGATGGTGACGCCGATCCATCCTCTGCGGGCGATCTCCCGTGCGAGGTCGTGCTCGACGGTGCGCTCCGCCTCCATCCGGGCGATCTGCGGTCGTACCTCCTTCTCGGCGAACTCCCTGACCTCGGCGCGCAGTTGCTCGTGCCGCTCGTCGGTGAAGTAGTCCTGGCCCAGCATGGGCGTCCTCTCGTCGGTCGGGAGCGCCGCCGTCCCGCCGCCCGCGCAGGGGTGACCGGGGGTGGGGGACGGTCGGAACGGCCGCCGCGCCGTTGAGGGCCGCGCGCGGTTGGACGGGTGACCCGTCCTCGGCAAGCACTCATTGTCATATGCGTCACTGCGCACCTCCAGAGCGTGATCATGGATTGGCGTGAAACGGGTGTGACGTTTTCGGGGCAGGATTTGATCGTGTTCCGGATGGGAATGGATCTTTCCCTCCTGTTCCCGAGCATCTGACGAGACGTCGCCGATCCGGTCGGCAAGGGGTTCTGACACCATGTCCGCCATGACTGATGTGATGAGCGCTCAGAACGCCTATCCGGGCGGTGGGGGCGAGTCCGGACGGACCCGCCGGCTCCGCGACCTGGGACTCAACGACCCCAGCCCGGACGAGGCCTTCGACCGTTTCGCGCACCTCGCGGCCAGCATCACCCGCGCCCCGATCGCGATGGTCAACTTCATCAACGACGAGCGCCAGATGTTCCGCGGGCTCTACATCCCGCCAAATCCCGCGCAGACCCAGCCCGTCGAGGACGACACCTGGGCCGACCGCGGCATCGCCTTCGACCTCCCGGCCCGCGAGATGCCGCTCAGCCACGGGTTCTGCCCGCACGTGGTGGCGCAGCGCTCGCCGCTGGCGCTGGACGACATCCTGGCCTACCCCCGGTTCGCCGGTAACCCGGTCGTCGACGAGCTGGGCGTGCGCGCCTACCTCGGCGCCCCGCTGGTGGACGACACCAACACCGTCATCGGCACGGTCTGCGTGCTGGACCGCGAGCCGCGCCAGTGGGGCCGCGAGCGCCTCAAGGACATCCAGCACCTGGCCGAGGCGCTGCTCTCCGAGATCCGGCTGCGCGACAACCTGCTCGCCCAGCAGCAGGAGATGTTCGCGGCCTTCGACGGCTCGCCCTTCCCGATCATGCTCACCGACGGCGTCGACAACGCGATCCGCTACGCCAACGCCGAGCACGCGGGCATCTTCGGCGCCCCCGGCCCGTACTCCGACCTGGCCCAGGCCTACCCGCAGCTGGCCGCCGCCGGTCTGCCGCTCGCGGTCGGCGAGGCCCACCGCACCGGCCGGTCCACCGTGCTCAAGGACATCCGGGTGCAGTCCTACCTGCCGGGTGCCCGGCGCGCCGAGCAGGTGTACACCTTCACCTGCACCCCGCTGCGCAACGCCCGCACGGGCATGGTGAACGGCGTGCTGACGGTGGGCATGGACGTCACCGCGCAGTCCCGCACCGAGGAGGAGCTCGGCACCCTCGCCGCGCTGCTGGTGGACCGGCTGCAGCAGTCCGGCCGCAGCCCCGGCGAAATGCTCCCCCCGTACCCGCAGGGCCGCCCGGGCCTGTCGGGCTGACCGCTTCCGGCCGGGGCGCGTACGGCGCCCCGGCCCGCCGGCCGCCACGGGGCCGGACGAGCCGATCGGGGCGTACGGATCAAGCCATCCCGTCGAGGGCCGCGGCCAGCCGCTCCGCCCCGGCCACCAGCCGGTCGACGCCCTCGGCCGCACCGTAGCCCGCCCGCAGGTGCGGGGCCGGCGGCTCGGCGGTGAAGTAGGCGCGTCCCGGCGTGACGGCGACGCCGGCGCGCAGCGCGGCGGCGGCGAGCTGCTGCGGGTCGGTTCCGTCGGGCAGCCGCAGCCACAGGTGGTGGCCGCCGGCGGGCAGCCGCTGCGGGAGCAGCTCGGGCCGCAGCCGCCCGAGCGCACCGGCGAGCGCCGTCCGGCGTTCCTGCAACCGCCCGGCCAGGGACCGCAGGTGGTGCGCCCAGGCCGGTGCGCCGACCAGTTCCAGCGCCGCCTCCTGCAGCGGCCGCGGCACGAAGAAGCTGTCGACGGCCTGGACGGCCCGCAGCCGCTCCAGGGCAGGGCCGCGGGCGGTGAGTGCCGCGACCCGCAGGTTGGCCGAGGTGGGCTTGGTCAGCGAGCGGATGTGCACCACCACGCCGTCCGGGTCGTCCGCGGCCAGCGGCGGCGGGGGCGGCGGGGCGTCGGCGTGCGCGAGCCGCCGGGCGAAGTCGTCCTCGACCACGAAGGCGCCGGCCGCCCGGGCGATGCGCAGCACCTCGGGCCGCCGGGCGGCCGACAGCACCGCCCCGGTCGGGTTCTGGTAGAGCGGCTGGCAGACGAACACCCGTGCCCCGCTGGCCGCGAAGGCGTCGGCGAGCAGACCGGGCCGCACGCCGTCGGCGTCCACCGGCACCGGGACGGGGCGCAGCCCGGCCGCGCGGGCCACCGCCAGCAGCCCCGGGTAGGTGGGGGACTCCACCAGGACGGGCGCACCGGGTGCGGCCAGCGAGCGCAGCGCGGCGGTGAGGGCGCTCTGGCCGCCCGCGGCCACCAGCACCTCGGAGGCGCTCACCGTCCCGCCGATGTCGCGGGCGAACCAGGTGCGCAGCTCGGGCAGGCCCTCCAGCGGCGGCCTGCTCCAGGCGCCGGGCCGCCGGCCGGCCCGGGCGAGGGCCCCGGCCAGCGCCTGTTCGGGCAGCAGCGAGGAGTGCAGGTAGCCGCCGTTGAGGTCGATCACCTCGGCGGGCTGGACGGCGAGCGCGCCGAGCACCCCGGAGGCGTCGGCGGACCGGGCCGGCGGCACCCCGGCCTCGGCGCTGAGGGCGACTTCCTGCCAGGAGGTGTCCCCGGCGACCGGCACCGGGCGCGGTGCCGCGGCCCGGAAGACCCCGGCGCCCGGACGGGAGACGACCAGCCCCTCGGCCGCCAGCAGGGCGATCGCCCGGGCGACCGTCACCGGGCTCACCTGGTGGCGTTCCATCAGGGCCCGGCTGGACGGCAGTCGGCCGCCGACCGGGTAGCGGTCAAGTTCGGACCGGAGAATCGCGGCAAGATCCGCCCCACTGCTACGCTCGTGCATGACAGCACACGATAGCGCTATCGCCGCCCGTCCAGTAGCGGTCGGCGGCACCGCACTCGCCGCCCTGGGCGTCCTCGCCTTCTCCTTCAGCTTCCCGGCCACCGCCTGGGCGCTCACCGGCTTCGGGCCGTGGACGGCCGCCGGCCTGCGCGGGGTGCTCGCGGCGGCCGTGGCCGGCGCCGGTCTGCTCGCCGCCCGGGTGCCGCTGCCGGACCGGGCGCACTGGCCGGGCCTGGCGGCCGTGGCGGTCGGCTGCGTCCTCGGGTTCCCGCTGCTCACCACGCTGGCCCTGCAGACCTCGTCCACCGCGCACTCGGCGGTGGTGATCGGCCTGCTGCCGCTGGCCACCGCCGTGGTGGCGGCGCTGCGCTCGGGCGGGCGGCCGTCCCGGGGCTTCTGGTGGGCGGCGCTGGCCGGGGCGGCGGTGGTGCTCGGCTTCACGGTGCAGCAGAGCCGCGGTGCGCTGAGCCGTGCGGACCTGCTGCTGGTCGCGGCGCTGGCGGTGTGCGCGGCGGGCTACGCGGAGGGCGGGCGGCTGGCCCGCTCGATGCCCGGCTGGCAGGTGATCGCCTGGGCGGTGGTCGCGGCGCTGCCCGTATCGGCGCTGGCGGCGGGCCTGGCCCTGGCCGCGGAGCCGGTCCACGCGGGGCCGCGGGCGCTGGCCGGTCTCGCCTACACGGCGGCGATCTCGCAGTTCGGCGGCTTCGTGCTCTGGTACCGGGGGATGGCGGCGATCGGCGTGCCCAAGGCCAGTCAGCTGCAGCTCGCGCAGCCGCTGCTCACGCTGGGCTGGGCGGTGCTGGTGCTGGGGGAGCGGTTCTCCCCGGCGGCGCCGGTCGCGGCGCTCCTGGTGCTGGGATGCATCGCGGCCACCCAGCGGGCGCGGGGCTGACGCCCGCCGCCGGGTGGCCGCAGGGTGTCACTTGACCTCGATGCCGGCTTCCTGGCAGGCCTGGGCGACCTGCGGGGTGCAGACCTCCTTGGCCTTGTAGAGGTTGCCGGCGATGACGGTCGAGGCCACCTTCTCCTTGGTGACGACGATCGGGCTGAGCAGCATCGACGGGATCTGCAGGCCGTTGCTCTCGGTCATGGCGCTCGCGACCGAGGTGATGTCGAGGCCCTTCACGAGGTAGACGGCCATGGTGGCGGCGGCGTCGGCCTCGGGCTTGTACGGCTTGTAGATGGTGTACGTCTGGTCGCCGGTCAGGATCCGCTGGATCGCGTCGAGCGAGGCGTCCTGGCCGCCGACCGGCACGTTCATGCCCGCACCCTTGAGCGCGCCGATGATCGACGAGGCCATGCCGTCGTTGGCGGAGTAGACCGCCTGGATGCCGGTCTTGCCGAAGTGGCCGATCGCCTCGTTGACCTTGGTGGCCGCGAGTTCGGGCTTCCACTCGCCCGACTGCTCGTAGACGATCTTCTTGACCTTCTCGTCGAGGATCTTGTGCGCGCCCTTCTTGAACTGGGCGGCGTTCGGGTCCGACTCGGCCCCGTTGATCATCACGACATTGGCGTTCGACGCCTTGCTGCCCAGCGCGTCCAGCAGGGCCTGGCCCTGGAGCTCGCCGGTGCGCTCGTTGTCGAAGGAGATGTAGGCGGCGACCTTGCCCGCGGCGAGGCGGTCGTACGCGATGACCTTCACGCCCTTCTTGGCGGCGGCGTCCACCCAGGTCGCCGTGGCGCCCGAGTTCACCGGGTCGAGGAGGATGACCTTCACGCCCTTGGCCAGCAGTGCGTCGAACTGCTGCTTCTGGACGGTCTCGTCGCCGTCCGCGTTGGCGTAGTCGACCTCGCACTTGGTGCACAGCGCGGCGACGGAGGCCTCGATCAGCGGCTTGTCGAAGCTCTCGTACCGGGTCGACGACGACTTCTCCGGCAGCAGCAGACCGATGGTCTTCGTGCCGGAGGAGGTGCTCGCACTACTGCCCGAGCCGCACGCGGCCAGTGACAGCGCCGCCGACACAGCGGCCGTGCCGGCGAGGATGCGACGCGTCATTGCGTTCATGGTGGGTGGTGCCTCCCTGACAGCGCCGCGGAGTGCGGCGAGCAGGAAGTCAATCCGCCGACGCCGAGGCCCGTCAACAAGTAAAACGTTCACTAAGATTTCTCGACCACATTGTTACCTTGTTGAATACATGATCTCCCTCCGACCCCCCTCCGGCCGGTGATGCCGTCAACTTCTCAACTCATGGACGGGGCCCGGCCACCCGACGGTGCGGGCCCGTCCGATCAGCGCTCGGTCCGCACCACCAGGCACACCCCGGCCACCACCACGCCGCCGCCGACCGCGATCGGCCAGGTCAGCGCCTCGGACAGGACCGTCCAGCCGAGCAGCACCGCGACCACCGGGTTCACGTACGCGTAGGTGGCCACCAGCGGCAGCGGTGCGCGCTGCAGCAGCCAGGCGTACGCGCTGAACGCGATCAGCGAACCGAACACCACCAGATAGGCGAGCCCGGCCCAGGACGCCCCCGACACCGCGGCCGGGTCGAAGCCCTGCGGCTCGTGCCGGACGAGGGCCAGCACCAGCGCCCCGGCGCCGCCCGCCAGCATTTCGTACACGCTGGCCGTCAGCGGATTGGCCGGCATCGGCAGCCGGCCCGCCAGCACCGAGCCGCAGGCCCACAGCAGTGAGCCGACCAGCAGTGCGACCAGGCCCGGCAGCCGCACCTCGCCGGTCAGGCCCGGTGCGCTCAGCACCACCAGCCCGAGCAGGCCGACCAGCACCCCGCCCAGGGTGGCCGCCGGCGTCCGGTGCCCCAGCACCCGGCGCAGCACCACGACCCACAGCGGCACGCTCGCCACCATCAGCGCGGCCAGCCCGGACGGCACCGACTGCTCCGCCAGCACCACCATGCCGTTGCCGCCGACCAGCAGCAGCAGGCCGACCAGGACCGCCGAACCCAGCTCGCGCGAGGACACCCGCAGCGCGGCGGGCCCCTGGCGGACGGCGATCAGCACCGCCAGCACCAGCCCCGCTGCGACGAAGCGCATCGCCCCGGACAGGAACGGCGGCATGGTCTCCACCACGACCCGGATCGCCAGGTAGGTCGAGCCCCACACCACGTAGACGATGCCGAGCGCGCCCCAGACCGCGCCGGACAGGCCGCGCGGGGGAGCGGCGTCCTTCGGGGCCGCGACGGGAGTACTCACAGGGACGGACCGGGACGGATCTGGACAGGACGGGTCGGCGGCTGGCTGCGGCGAAGCCGATGTCATGGGTGTCTCCCTGGTTCGGTACTGAACATCCGGTATGAGATCACAGTCCGGGCGGACCGCGGGAGCCCCGTCCCGCCCTGCGGCCGGCGCGCCCGCCCCCGTGGCCCCTCCCGCCCCGTGCGCCTTCCGGATGAAGTCGGCGGCCCGGACGGACGCCACCGCGCGCCGGACCGGCCTCGCAGTGGTAGGCATGGACGGTCCGAGCGCGGACGACCGAGGAGCGCACGAGGTGGAGTGGTTCGCGGCCCCCGACTACTGGCTCGCCCGCCAGGTCTTCCAGCGGCTGGTCGCGCTGCTCTACACCGTGGGGTTCGTCGCCGCGGCCAACCAGTTCCGCGCCCTGATCGGCGAGCGCGGCATGCTCCCCGTCCCGCGCTTCACCGCCGCCGTCCCCTTCCGGCGCTCGCCCAGCCTGTTCCACTGGCACTACAGCGACCGGGCCTTCGCCGCCACCGCGTGGGCCGGAGCCGCCCTCTCCGCCGCGCTGGCCGCCGGGGCGGGCGACCTCGTGCCGCTCTGGGCCGCGATGCCCTGGTGGGCGCTGCTCTGGGTGCTGTACCTCTCCGTCGTCAACGTCGGCCAGACCTGGTACGCCTTCGGCTGGGAGTCGCTGCTGCTGGAGTCCGGGGTGCTCGCCGTCTTCCTCGGCAACGGCGACGTCGCCCCGCCGGTCACCGTCCTGTGGCTGCTGCGCTGGCTGCTCTTCCGCGTCGAGTTCGGCGCCGGACTGATCAAGTGGCGCGGCGACGCCTGCTGGCGCGACCTCACCTGCCTCTACTACCACCACGAGACCCAGCCGATGCCCGGCCCGCTCAGCTGGTTCTTCCACCACCTGCCGAAACCGCTGCACCGGGTCGAGGTCGCGGCCAACCACACCGTCCAACTACTCGTGCCGTTCGCGCTCTTCCTGCCCCAGCCGGGGGCGAGCATCGCCGCCGCCCTGATGGCCGTCACCCAGCTCTGGCTGGTCCTCTCCGGCAACTTCGCCTGGCTGAACTGGCTCACCATCGCCCTGGCGCTCTCCGCGGTCGACGCCGGCACCGCCGGCCGCGTGCTCCCGCTCCCCGATGCCCCGCACCACTCCGCCGCCCCCGTCTGGTACGAGGTGCTGGTGCTCGCGTTCACCGCCGGCGTGCTCGTCCTCAGCTACCGGCCCGCCCGCAACCTGCTCTCACCCCACCAGGCGATGAACCGGTCCTACGACCGACTCCATCTGGTGAACAGCTACGGCGCCTTCGGCTCGGTCACCCGGATCCGACACGAGATCGTCCTGGAGGGCACCGACGCCCAACTCCCCGGCCCCGACACCCGCTGGCACGCCTATGGATTCCGGGGCAAACCGGGCGAACTCCGGCGTATGCCGCGACAGATCGCCCCCTACCACCTCCGTCTCGACTGGCTCATGTGGTTCGCCGCCATCTCCCCCTCCTACGCCCGGCCCTGGTTCGCCCCACTGGTCGCCCGGCTGCTCGTCAACGACCCCGACACCCTCCGGCTGCTCCGCCACAACCCCTTCCCGGACACCCCGCCCACCTTCGTCCGCGCCCGTCTCTACCGCTACCGGTACAGCAGTTGGCGCCGGCTCAGGTCCACAGGCGAGTGGTGGCACCGCGAACCCCTGCGCGACTTCCTCCCGCCGGTCACGCTCAGCGACGTCCGGCACCTCGCACCCCGGACCGGGCCATGACACGGCACAGCTCCGCAACAACGCGCCAGGTGCTCGCGCCCGTCGAACGGGCACCCGTATTCTGGCCCTCGCGCCGTACCCGCCGAGCCGCATCTCGGCGCCTCTCTCCGCAGAACCCCCCTCCCGTCACCCGCCACGAACCGGACTTCCACATGACAGTGCGCTACCTGAACGACGCCGACGCCTCGGTGCCGGCCCCGGCTGCCACTCCGGACGGCGAAGCCGGGCCGGACACCCGCGAGGAGCTCGGCCGGTACGCCGACCAGGGCGGCTTCACCCTGACCCCCGACGCCAACCCGTGGCTCGCCGCAGCCACCACCGTCACCGAGGGCGAGGACGCGCGCGCCGCCTCCACCGTCCTCGCCGAACTGCGCAGCCTCGAGATCCGCGCCGTCGGCGGCGCGGTCAGCGGCCTCGCCGCCAAGGCCGGACTGGACGTCCCGGACACCCTGCTCGGCCTCGGCACCCTGCTCGACGTCCTGCAGCGCGTCCAGTCCGCCACCACCACGCTCAGCGCCGAGGCCTTCTCCGCCGACCTCGACGCCCTCGCCGCCGCCACCGGTACCCGCCGCTGGCGCACCGAGCAGAACGTGAAGCTGTCGATCGGCCGCCGCTGGACGCTGCGCTCGCAGGCCAAGGCGCTCACCGGCGGCAAGAAGATCGGCCGCGCCGACCTGCACGCCGCCCTCGCCGCGGCCGCCGGCGCCCGCAGCGACTGGTCCGCCCTCGCCACCGGTGGCGCCGACCCGGCCGTCCCGGTCGACGGCGCCCTGCTCGCCGAGACCGCCCAGGCCATCGACTCGCTCGGCACCGCCGTCCGCGCCCTCGGCCGCCTGCTGCCCGGCCAGGAGCCGGAGTCCCTGCCGCTCGGCGAACTCGCCGACCTGGTCGACCGCCTGGCCGCCGACGAGGGCACCCTCTTCCGGCTGCCCGCCCTCGCCTCCCTCCGCACCGCACTCGCCGAGGAGGGCCTCGACGGCCTGCTCGCGGAGCTGACGGAGCGTCAGGCCGATCGTGAGGTCGCCCTCGCCGCGTACGACCGGCACACCGCCGGTGCTGCCGGTGCCGCCGAGGACGGTACGGACGCGGAGGAAGCCGCCCGCCAGGCGCTCGCGGCCGGTCCGCGGGGCGAGCAGACCGCGGAGGCCGTCGAGGCCGTCGAGGTTGCTGAGGCGGTCGAGGTCGCCGAGGTCGCCGAGGTTGCCGAGGTCGAGGCCGTCGCGGAGGAGAGCGCGGAGGCTGAGGCTCAGGTCGAGGCCGAGGTCGAGGCCGAGCCGGTGGCGGCCGAGGTCGCGGTCGAGGAGGCCGTCGAGGCCGTCGCCGACGTCGAGCCGGTGGCCGAGGTCGAGCCCGAGCCCGTCGTGGAGGAGCCGGCCGTCGAGGCGGAGGCTGCCGCCGAGGTCGAGCCGGTTGTCGAGGCCGAGCCGGTCGCTGAGGTCGAGGAGACCGTCGAGGAGCCGGTGGTTGAGGTCGAGGAGACCGTCGAGGCCGTCGCCGACGTCGAGCCGGTGGCTGAGGTCGAGCCCGAGCCCGTCGTGGAGGAGCCGGCCGTCGAGGCGGAGGCTGCCGCCGAGGTCGAGCCCGTGGTCGAGGCCGAGCCCGAGCCGGTGGTTGAGGTCGAGGAGACCGTCGAGGCCGTCGCCGACGTCGAGCCGGTGGCCGAGGTCGAGCCCGAGCCCGTCGTGGAGGAGCCGGCCGTCGAGGCGGAGGCTGCCGCCGAGGTCGAGCCCGTGGTCGAGGCCGAGCCGGTTGCCGAGCCCGAGGCTGTCGTTGAGCCGGAGGCGGCCGTCGAGGTCGAGGAGCCCGTCGTCGAGGAGCCGGTGGCCGGGGTCGAGCCCGAGGTCGTCGTCGAGGAGCCTGCTGCCGAGCCGGTCGTCGAGGCGGCTGCCGGTGGTCGGCCGGAGAAGCCGGAGATCACCCCGGGCAAGGCGGTGACCGCCTACACCCCGGCCGAGCTGGTGGCGCTGGTGGGCTGGCTGGACGGTGACGGCACCGAGCGTTCGGACGACGAGCTGCTCCGCGCCGCGATGAAGGAGCTGGGCTTCACCCGCCTCGGCCCCCGCATCAAGGAGGCGCTGGGCGCCGCCGTCTCCGAGGTCCGTGCCTGACCGGACCGACCGTGCCGGGTCCGTGCCCGCCGACTCCCCGACCGGGGGCGGCGGGCACGGCCGTGTCCGGGCCGGGTGCCGGTGCGGTCAGCCGACGGTGATGGCGTCCAGTTTGGCCCGCAGGTAGGCCGTGGAGTCGACCGGCGGGTGCGCCACCCGTCCGATCGGCGCGGGCAGCGGGCTGACGCGGGTGTGCGGGTCGCACTCGTAGAAGTAGACCAGGGACATGAGCTCCTCGTCGGGGGCCTCGGGGGAGGGCGGCAGGACGCGGTGGCGTCCGGACCGCCAGCGGTCGCCCGTCCAGCGGGCCATCAGGTCGCCGATGTTGACGGTGAGCGCGGCCGGGTCCCAGGGGGCGCCGGCCCAGCCCTGTTCCTCCGTCCAGATCTGGAGCCCGCCGCGGCCCTGCTGGCGGTCGAGCAGGGTCACCGTGCCGAAGTCGGTGTGCGGGCCGATCCGGTACTGGCCGGGCAGTGGTTCGCCGAGCGTGCCGGCCGAGGGGTACCAGTTGATGTTGCAGGTGTAGGTGGGGGCGCCGGTGTGCCGGGTGAAGAAGTCCCCGGGCTGTCCGAGGGCCGCCGCGAGCAGCCGCAGCGTCTCGTCGGCGACGGTCCGCATCCTCGCCATGTACCTCTCCACCAGGGCCTGCAGGCGCGGTGCCTCGGCGGTCGGCCAGACGTTCGGCCGGAACCAGTAGTCGTCCACCTCCTCGTCGCCGGTGGGCCGGTCGGCGCCGACCGTCCAGGACTCCTTGAGGTCGGGCGGGGTCTCGGTGCCCTCGGCGTAGCCGTTCGCCTCGGCGCCGGGGCCGAGCCAGCCGCGGCCGCCGACCGCGACGGCGTAGCGCTGTTTCACCGCCTCCGGCAGGGCGAAGAACCCGCGGGCCGCCGCCCGGACCTCGGCCCGCTCCCGTTCGGTCGCACCGTGCCCGGTGAGCAGCAGGAATCCCGCGCGGCCGAGCGCCTCGTCGACGCTGCGCGCGATCGCGGCGCGCTCGCCCGCCGTGCCGTCCGTCCACGCCCGGAGGTCGACGGTGGGGATCCGTGCCTCTGCCGTGCCGTCCGCTCCTCCCCGGCTCACTCGCCGATGTCCTCGAACCACAGCTCCGGGCGGGCGGTCACGAAGTCGGTCATCAGCCGGATGCACTCGGGGTCCTCCAGGACGGTGACCAGCACGCCGTGTTCGGCCAGCCAGTCGTGGCCGCCGCTGAACGTCCGGGCCTCGCCGACGACGACCCGGCCGATGCCGAACTGCCGGACCAGGCCGGAGCAGTACCAGCAGGGCGACAGCGTGGTGACCATCGTGGTCCGGCGGTAGCCGCGCATCCGGCCGGCCGCCCGGAACGCCGCCGTCTCCGCGTGCATCGACGGATCGTCGTCCTGGACGCGGCGGTTGCGACCGCGTCCGAGCAGTTCGCCGTGCTCGTCGAAGAGCGCGGCCCCGATCGGGATCCCGCCCTCCGCCAGCCCGGCGCGGGCCTCCTCGACCGCGACCGCGAGCATCTCCTGCACATCCACCGGCTCCACCTCCCGATCCGAAACACCGTGGCAACGAAGGGTGCGTACCCTCCCTGGCGCCCGGTCCGACGCGTTGCCGGGTCCGATTCCCCACCCGGCGGCACGTCCCGCCCGTCCACCTGCCGCGAGCCGCACCCGTCCGTCCCACCCGTCACGTTCACCAGCCGGGAGGCCGCCGTGCCCGCACTCACCGTCCGCGAGGTCCTCGCCCTCGACGTCCTCGGGCCGGCGGCCCCGCTGCTGCTCGCCGGCCGGGGCGGGCTGGACCGGCCCGTCCGCCGGGTGCACACCGGCGGGGTCCCCGAGGGCTGCGCCGTGCTGTCCGGCGGCGAACTCCTGCTCACCGACGGCCACGGACTGGCCCGGGCCACCCCGCAGCGGCAGCTCGCCTGGGTCCGTGAGCTGGCCGGGCGCGGCGCGGCGGCACTGTTCGCCGAGGTCGGCCGGGCGCTGCCGCGGATGCCGGCCGGCGTCACGGCCGAGGCGGAGCGGCTGGGGCTGCCGCTGGTGGCGCTGCGCCGGGTGGTGCCGTTCGCCCGGGTGGCCGAGGCGGTGAACTGCGCGATCGGTCCCCGTCCGGCGGCCGGCCGGGCGGCCCCCGGCCCGCGGCTCCCCCCGGACCCCTCGGGTGCGCGGGCGCTGATCGACGCTCTGCTGGACGGGACGGACGCGGCCCGCGCCGGAGCCGCCGCCCGCGCCGCCCCGGCCGGATTCCGGCCACCGGAGGGTCACCGGGTGCTGGGCCTGGCGGCCCGCGGCCACCGGCAGGCGGCGCCGGCCCGTTCCACCACGCCGCCGCTCGACCGACTGCCCGACCGGCTGCTGGGCCGGCTGCCGGGCACCGCCCTGGCGGCCGAGCTCCGGGGCGGTCTGTTCGCGCTGCTGGCGGTGCCGCCCGCCCCGGACCCGGTGCGTGCCGTCCGGGCCGTGCTGCAGGAGGCGTCCCCGCCGGGAGCGGTGGTCGCCCTCGGGCCGGCCGTCCCCGCCGCGGCCGGCTGGGTGCGCTTCGGGGAGAGCCTGCGGGAGGCCGTCGCCACCCTCGGACTCGCCGTCACCGTGCCGTCCGCCGAGCCGTGCGGCCCCGGCCCGCAGCAGCCGTACGTCACCACTGCCCGCGCCTTCGCCCTGGAGCGGGAACTGACCCGTTCCGGTGGCCCGGAGCGGTGGTCCCGGCTGGCCGGTGACGTGCTCGGCCCGCTGCTGGCGTGGGAGTCCCGGCACGTCGGCGACCTGGTGCGCACCCTGGAGGTGCACCTGCGCCACGGCTGCTCGCCGACCCGCACCGCCGCCCTGCTGCACATCGGCCGGCAGTCGCTCTACCAGCGGCTGGAGCGGATCGAGGGGCTGCTCGGGACGGCGGTCGCCGACCCCGAGGCACAGGCCGAACTGCTGCTCGCCACCTGCGCACACCGGCTGCTGCAGGCCCGCCGGGCCCACTAGGAC
Organism: Kitasatospora sp. NPDC085895; assembly: GCF_040702125.1. Taxonomy (NCBI): domain Bacteria; kingdom Bacillati; phylum Actinomycetota; class Actinomycetes; order Kitasatosporales; family Streptomycetaceae; genus Kitasatospora; species Kitasatospora sp. NPDC085895. The sequence continues at coordinate 29,035 of NZ_JBFBJY010000004.1, forward strand.
GCGTCTTCAAGGCGTGTGGATGCCACACAGGGGCGCGTGGGGGCACCTCCCGGCCGCCGTCCAGGGGCGCGGGGAACTGCGCAGTCCGGGATCGGTGCTCCTGACCGATCCGGCTCACCCTGGTCCGCGCGGTGGCCCGCATCCGAATTGCGCAGTTCCCCGCGCCCCTGGAGGCCCTCCTGAGCGCCCTTCGAAGACGGTTCCCGGCGGTCGTCCGACGGACGGTCCGTCACCGCCCGGGCTCCGGGCGCCCGTGGCCGGGACGACCCGTTACCCCCTTGTGCCGCGACCGCGACCCCGCAGGCGATCATGGGGTGCGCCCGGCCCGTAGGCTGGGGCCATGCGAGATGTTGCGGCGGGGATCGGGTACCTCCTCAAGGGCCAGCGCTGGGTGGCCCGGCACGGGCGCTGGTGGGGCTTCGGGATGATCCCGGCGCTGATCACCCTGGTCGGGTACGCCGGTGCGATGACGGCGCTCGTGCTGTACGCGGGGGACCTCGCCGACCGGGCGACGCCGTTCGCCGACGGCTGGGGCTCGCCCTGGCAGGGCCTGCTGCGCGGTGCGCTCGCGGTGACCGCGGTCGCCGTCGGCGGGCTGCTGTCGGTGATCACCTTCACCGCGGTGACCCTGCTGGTCGGCCAGCCGTTCTACGAGTCGCTCTGCGAGAAGGTCGACGAGACGGAGGGCGGCGCTCCGGCCCGCCCCGACGTACCGCTCTGGCGCGAGCTGTGGATCTCGGCGCGGGACAGCCTGTACGTCCTCGTCCGGGTCGCCGCGATCGGCCTGGTGCTCTTCCTCTGCGGCTTCCTGCCGGTGGTCGGCCAGACCGCCGTCCCGGCGATCGGCTTCGTGGTGTCCGGCTACTTCCTGACCGCCGAGCTCACCGCAGTGGCGCTGCAGCGCCGCAGCGTCCCGCAGAAGGAGCGGCTGTGCCTGCTGCGGTCCCGCCTCGGTCTGGCGCTCGGCTTCGGCGTGCCGCTGGTGCTGCTGTTCCTGGTGCCGTTCGTGACGGTGCTGGCGATGCCCGGCGCGGTGGCCGGCGCCACCCTGCTGGCCCGCGACCTGGCTCCGGTGGAGCCGTCGGACGAGTCGGACGACGCCGAGGACGACGACGAGGACGACGCCCTCGGCAGCGGCTCCGACCCGGCCCACCGATCGGATCACGCCATCGACCTGGGGAAGTGAAACCACAGCGAGTGACGGCGATTTGACTTTCCGCCACCGGGTGGAAGATAAAAGCCGTCATGAGCGCACCGGCAGGCACCCAGGCCACCGCGACCCCGCCCGCCCCCGCAGGCGTCGACCTCGCCGATCCCGGCTTCTGGCGGCTGCCGGAGGCCGACCGGTCCGCGGCCTTCGCCGAACTCAGGCGCCTGGACGGCCCGGTGCGCTTCACCCACCGGGCCACCGGCCGGAGCTTCCTCGCGCTCGTCCGGCACGCCGACGTGGTCGCCGCCAGCCGCACCCCCGAGGTGTTCATCAGCGGCCCGGGCGTGACCACGCCCGAGCCGGCCCGATGGGTGCGGACGGTGTTCGGCGACTCGATGGTCAACCTGGACGACCCGCGCCACGCCGACCTGCGCCGGATCGTCTCCCGCGCCTTCACCCCGCGGCTGATCTCCCGGGTCGAGGAGGACATCCGCCGGGTCGCGGTGCGCCTCGCCGACGAGGTGCTCGACCGCCGCCCGGAGGACTTCGTCACCGCCGTCGCCGCGGAGCTGCCCTACCAGGTGATCTGCAACATGATGGGCATCCCCGAGCGGCAGCGGCGGCAGATCCTCGCCCAGGTCAACCACGCCTCGGAGCACACCGGGGTGGCCCGCGGCCGGCTGCGGGTGCCCGGGCGGGGCCTGCGGGCGCTGGCCCGGATGCAGTTGGTGATCGCGGCGCTCGGCCGCGAGCGCCGCCGCCGGCCGACCGAGGACCTGATCTCCGCCCTGGTCACCGCCGACGTCGACGGCCGCCACCTCAACGCCCGCGAGCTGGGCGCCTTCTTCTCGCTGCTGCTGGTCGCCGGCGTGGAGACCACTCGCAACGCGCTCGCCCACGGCCTGCACCTGCTCACCAGCCACCCGGCCCAACGCGCCCTGCTGACGGAGGACTTCGACGCGCGGATCGGCGGCGCGGCGGAGGAGATCGTCCGGCACTCCAGCCCGATCATCCAGTTCCGCCGCACCGTCGCGGTCGACCACGTCCTCAACGGCACCCGGCTCGCCCAGGGCGACAAGGTGGTGCTGTTCTTCGCCTCCGCCAACCGGGACGAGGCGGTCTTCACCGACCCGGACGCCTTCGACATCACCCGCTCGCCCAACCCGCACCTCGGCTTCGGCGGCGGCGGCCCGCACTTCTGCCTCGGCGCCTACCTGGCCCGGCAGGAGATGAAGGTGCTCTTCCGCGAGCTGTTCACCCGGATGCCCGAGCTGCGTTCGGTCGGCGAGCCGGTGCTGATCCCGTCCAGCTTCGACCACCGGGTCCGCTCGCTGCGCTTCACCTTCTGAGCCCCTCGGAGCTTCCTGGGTCCTCCGGGCTTGCTGAGTCCTCCGGGCTTCCCGGTCCTCCCCGACCTGCCCTTTCGCGGCGCGGCCGGCCACCCGCAGTCCGTACGGTTCGCACCCGGTCGCTTGTCCGCTCCGGCAGGCGCCGCCGTCCACCGCCTCCCCCTACCGTCCTGGCATCCCACCAGGACGGACGAGAGGCGCGCACCGTGCAGGTGTCCACCACCGAGTGGCTGATCCACGACTACCGCGAGGACGACCTGGCGGCGGTCGTCCATCTCATCGACACCACCGCCGGCCTCGGCCAGGAATCGGTGTTCTCGCTGGCCGAGTGCATCACCGCGCTCACCTCCCGGCAGCCGGCGGTGGTCGCGGTCAGCCGCGGCGCCCCGATCGGCGCGGCCCTCGCCCACGTCGCGGGGGACCGGGCCTGGGTGATGCGGATCGCCATCGCCCCGGGCTGGCGCGGCCGGGGACTCGCCAGCGCCCTGCTCCGCGAGCTCGAACGCCGGCTGATGGACCGCCGGGTCCGGCGGATCGCCTACGTCCTGCCGGAGGAGGAGCAGCTCGGCGAGGGCCTGCACAACGCCGGGTACAGTCGCCGGCCGGCGGTCGCCTACTTCGAGAAGACCGAGCCGCAGCACGGGCCGTCGGCCGGTCTGCTGGAGGAGCTCGGCGGCCGGGTGCTGCCCGGCGACCTGTGGCAGAAGGTGGCCGGCATGGAGGCCGAGAAGGCGCTGATCGAACGCCGGGTGGTGCTGCCGCTCGCCGAGCCCGAGCGGGCCGCCCGGCACGGCGTCCGGCCGCCGCGGGCCGTCGCGCTGTTCGGCCCGCCCGGCACCGGGAAGACCACCTTCGCCCGGGCGGTCGCCTCCCGGCTCGGCTGGCCGTTCGTGGAACTGCTGCCGTCGCGGCTCGCCGACGAGGGCAACCTCGCCGCGGCACTGCGCACGGCCTTCGCCCGGATCGCCGAACTGGAGCGGGTGCTGGTCTTCATCGACGAGGTCGAGGAGATCGCCCCGGTGCGCGGCGAGGGCGCGGCCGGCGGCATGCACGGGGTCACCAACGAACTGCTCAAGCTGATCCCGGGGTTCCGCGAGGGGGAGGAGCGCCTGCTGGTGTGCGCCACCAACTCGATCCGCTCGCTCGACCCGGCCTTCCTGCGCCACGGCCGGTTCGACTACCTCGTCCCGATCGGCACCCCGGACGCGGCGGCCCGCCGTGCGATCTGGTCCCGGTACGCGGCGGGCCGGCCGGGGGTCGACCTCGACGCCCTGGTGGCCGCCAGCGGGCTGTTCACCCCCGCCGACATCGAACACGCCGCCCGGATCGCGGCCCAGGCGGCGTTCGAACGCGATCTCGGCGAGCCCGCCGAGGGGGAGCGGGCGGCCGCGGCAGGGGCCGCCACGGAGGACTACCTCGCCGCCATCGCCCAGTGCCGGCCGACCGTCACCCCGGCGATGACGGAGGAGTTCACCGCGGACATCGGCTCGCACGCCCGCATCTGAGCAGCTCGCCGTCCGGCGCACTCCACCCGGCCGCCGCCCTCGGGCGGCGGCCGGGCCGCCCGCTCAGCTGCCGGGGTGGGCGCCGACCGCGTCGCGGATCTGGTCGCCCAGCCCGCCGTTGGCCCGCGCACAGTTGCCGCAGCAGAAGAACATGCCGGCCACCTCCACACCGTGGCCGACGATCCGCACGCTGCAGTGCTCGCAGCGCGGCGCGAGCTTCTCCATCGCGCACTCGAAGCTGTCGAAGGTGTACGTGTCGCCGCTGACCGTCTTGATCTCGAAGGACAGCCAGTAGTCGTTCTTGCACACCACGCAGACCGCCATGGTCTCCACCTCGTTCCGTCGTCCGTGTTCCGGGCCTTTCCGAGTGTCCGGCCGGTCCGCGGGGGCGGCAATCGCTGGGCTGCCGAACGGCGGCCGGGGACCACCCGCACGGGTGGCCGCGTAGCGGGGAGCGGGCGCGGCGGGTCCGGGTCCGGGGGCGGTGGGTCCCGGTGCGACGGGGATCAGCCGCGGGAGCCCGCGGCGGGCCGGACCGGCAGGCCGGTGTCCTCCTTCACCCGCTTCATCGTCATCAGCGAGTTGACCTGCGCGATCCCCGGCAGACCGGACAGCACGTCGGTGATGAACCGCTCGTACGCGGCGACGTCCGCCACCGCGATCTTCAGCAGGTAGTCCGGGTCGCCGAACAGCCGGTGCGCCTCGACCACCTCGGGCAGCTCGGCCACCCGCTGCTCGAACTCGGCGACCGTCGCCCGGTCCTCGTGCCGCATCACCACCGTCACGAAGGGCTGGAAGCCGCAGCCGACCGCCGCGCCGTCCAGCATCGCCCGGTACCCGCGGATCACCCCGGACCGCTCCAGCTGCCGCACCCGCCGCAGGCAGGGCGAGGGCGTCAGGCCGACCCGGTCGGCCAGCTCGGCGTTGGTCAGCCGGCCGTCCTGCTGGAGCTCGTGGAGGATTCTGCGGTCAGTGCGGTCCATGACGCAACATTCTGCCAAACGACCCCGCTGAACTGCGCAAACAGGTCATCGGCTGCTCAGCCGTTCCGGCTACCTTCGGTCACCGACACCCGACCGCCGGCCACGGAGAGCACCGCACCGCCATGGACGTACACGCCCTGATCCTCTTCCTGGGGGTGGACCTCCTGCTGGTCTGCACCCCCGGACCCGACTGGCTGCTCATCGCCGCCCGCGGGCTCGGCCAGGGCCGCCGCGCCGCGCTGCTCGCCGTAGCCGGGGTCTGCGCCGGCTACACCGTCCACACCCTGCTCTCCGCCGCCGGACTCGCCGCCGCCCTGCGCGCCGTCCCCGCCGTCCTGCCCACCCTCCGCTGGGCCGGCGCCGCCTACCTCGCGGTGCTCGCCGTCACCATGCTGCTCTCGCTGCGCCGCGACGGCGGCAGCCTGCCCGAGGCCCGGCCCCAGCCCGCCCGCGCCGTGCTGCGGCAGAGCGTCCTCACCGCCCTGCTCAACCCCAAGGGCCTGCTGCTCTACCTCTCCCTCGTCCCGCAGTTCGTCGACCCCGCGGCCGCCCTCCCGGTCGGCGGCCAGGTCCTCGCCCTCGGCGCGCTCAACGTCCTGTCCTGCGCCGTGGTCTACGCCGCCGTCGCCCTGGCCGCCGGCCGCGCCCGCACCACCCTCGGCTCCACCCCGACCGCGGCCCGCCGGATGACCGCCGTCTCCTCCGTCCTGCTGCTCCTCGTCGCCGGCGTCACCGCCACCGCCTGACACCGCGCCGGGAGGCCGCGCAACACCGGCCGCGGCACAGTGAACTGATCACGCGTCAGACACCTTCCGGCCGCCTGCCGGAAGGATTCTGCGCATACGCTTCACCGGTATGACAGGGGACGGACACCGCGGGCACTACATCGTGTGCGGCGGGAACGCGCTGGCCCACCGGCTGGTGCTGGAGCTGACGGAGCACTACGAGGTGCCGGTGGTCGCCGTGCTGCCGGACCGGGACCGCGACCACGGACCGCGGATCGGGCGACTGCCCGGCGTCGCCGCCGTACTGGAGCACGGCACGGTGACCGAGGAGGCGCTGCGGGCCGCCGGGGTCGAAGGCGCGCTCGGCATCGCCCTGGTCGACGGCGACGACCAGCAGAACATCCACGCGGCGCTGACCGCCCAGGGCACCAACCCGGGCATCCGGATCGTGCTGCGGATGTTCAACCAGCGACTCGGCGAACACATCGAACGGCTGCTGCCCAACTGCGCGGCGCTCTCCGGCTCCGCCACCGCCGCCCCGGCCTTCGCCAACGGCGTCCTCGGCCGCCCCAACTCGGTGCCGGTCGGCGGACGCTACCTCTACGTCGCGTACGACGAGGACATCGGCGCGGGCCGGCTCTGCCTCGTCGCCGACCGGATCGACCGGCAGGACCTGTCCCGGCTGCGGCTGCTGCCGGAGACCGCCGGCCGCGCCGCCGAGTTCATCGAACTGGCGCGAAGATACGGCGACAACGGCCCGCCCGGCGCCGACCCCGCCGGTCCGCCCGCACCGGCCGCCGGCCAGGGAGGGCTGGCCGCCCTGCAGGCCCTCGGCTCGGAACCGCCGCTGCGCATCCCGTGGACCTCCAGGCTGCGCTGGACGCTGCTCGACGCGCTGCGCTACGTCACCGGCGTCCGGATGCGGCTGGTGCTCAGCACCGCGTTCGCCGCCGTGCTGTTCAGCACCGCCGTGCTCTACCTCGCCCACCGGGACGTCGGCTGGACGCTCTACCTCGCGCTGCTCGACCTCGCGGGCGCCGCCCAGCCGGACGACCCGGCGGCGGGCGCGCCGGGCGGGATCTGGGCCAGGGCCGCCCAGGTGGTCATCACCTTCTGCGGGATCACCTTCATGCCGGTGGCCACCGCCGTCGTGGTCGAGGCGCTGGCCAGCGGCCGCCGCGGCGTCCCACGGGCCCCCAGCGCCGGGGTGCGCGGCCACGTCGTGGTGGTCGGCCTCGGCAGCGTCGGCATCCGGGTGGCCACCCTGGTGCAGGACACCGGCGTGCCGGTGGTCTGCGTCGAACGGGACCCGCAGGCCCGCGGCATCGCGGCCGTCCGGGCGCGGGGCATCCCCGTGCTGGTCGGTGACGCCCCGCTGGAGAGCCAGCTGCGCCGGGCCCGGATCCACAAGGCCCGGGCGCTGGCCGCCGTCACCAGCGACGACGCGGCGAACCTGGAGGCGGCGCTGGAGGCCCGCGCCGTCCGGCCGGACATGCGGATCGTGGTCCGGCTGTTCGACGACGACTTCGCGCACCACGTCTACGCGACGCTCGGCAACGTCGCCTCCCGCTCCGTCTCGTACCTGTCCGCGCCGGCCTTCGCCGCGGCGCTGATGGGCCGTGAGGTGCTGGGCACCCTCTCGGTGTACCGGCACGTGCTGCTGATCGCCGAGGTCGCCGTCGACGACGCCTCGGGCCTGGCAGGCCAGGACCTGCACGGCATCGAGCAGCCCGGCGGCGTCCGGGTGCTCGCCGTCCGGCTCGCCCGGCGGCCCGCCGACCTGCAGTGGAACTTCGCGGACCGGGCCCGCCGGCTGGCGGCGGGCGACCGGGTCGTGGTCGCCGCCACCCGCAGCGGCCTGGCCCGGCTCGCCACGCCTGTGCCGCCCGCCGTACCGCCGCAACCTCGCAGTCCCGAACCTCGCAGTCCCGAACCTCGCAGTCCGGAACCGCCGGCCGCCGGGCCCGTGGCGTCGGAGCCGTGACGGTCAGCCGGTGACGCCGGCCGCCTTCGCCGCCTCCAGCCACGCGGGGTAGGCGGCCAGCAGCCGCCCGTACAGCGTGTCGTCGGCGAGCGAGCGCGGGTGGCGGCCGGTGGCGCAGAAGCCGGCGTTCGGCGTGGCCCGGCCGGCCAGGCCGGTCAGTGAGCGGAGGAAGGCGAAGTGCTTGGCGTCGTGCTCGCCGAAGCCGAGGAACTGCCAGAAGACCGGCAGCTGCGAGGAGGAGCGGATCAGCGCCAGCACGTCCTTCTTGTCGAAGGCGGCGCCGTCCGTCTGGAAGATCACGAAGGCCGGGTCGGTCGCCCCGCACTCCGCGTAGTGCTTCAGCACGGCCTTCATCGCCGGGGCGTACCGGGTGCCGCCGAACTTGGCGCCGACCGCCGCCCGCACCTGCTGCACCGCGCCGTCGTGGCGCCCGATCACGACCTCCTGGGCCTCGTACGCCCGGTCGTTGAAGAGCACCACCGGGACGGTGCCGTCGTCGTCGAGGTTGGCGGAGAGCGCCAGCGACTGCTCGGCGAGGCGCTGCACCGAGCCGTCCCGGTAGAGGCCGCTCATCGAGGCTGAGTGGTCGAGCACCAGGTAGACGGCGGCGCGCCGGCCGTCCAGGCCCTGCTTGCGCAGCGAGACCCCGGCCGTCTTGTACAGCGACACCAGGGAGGGCGCGGTGGCCTGCAGCTTGTCGAGGCTGATCGCCGGGCCGGCGCCGCTGCGGGCCGGGGCGGCCGATCGTGCCGCGGCCGCGGCGGGTGCGGGCAGCGGGGCGTCGGCCGGTGCGGCCCCACCGTTCCGGCGCCGGCGGAAGAAACTCCACATGGTCGAACCCCCTGCTGTCGCGAGCTGCGATCGTCGCAGGCAGCGGCCCCGGTGCGCAATGGATCGCGCACCGGGGCCGGGCGGGGCCGACGGGCCGTCAGCGGCCCTGGAACTCGGGCTTGCGCTTCTCGGCGAAGGCGGCCATGCCCTCCTTCTGGTCGGCCGTGGCGAAGGCCGCGTGGAACAGCCGGCGCTCGAAGCGGACGCCCTCGGCGAGGGTGGTCTCGAAGGCGCGGTTGACGCTCTCCTTCATCATCACCGCGGCCGGCGCCGACATCGCGGCGACGGTCTCCGCGACGGCCATCGCCTCGGTCAGCAGGTCGGCGGCGGGGACGATCCGGGAGACCAGGCCGGCCCGCTCGGCCTCCTCGGCGCCCATCATCCGGCCGGTCAGGCAGAGCTCCATCGCCTTGGCCTTGCCGACGGCGCGGGTGAGCCGCTGCGAGCCGCCGATGCCGGGGATCACGCCGAGCTTGATCTCCGGCTGGCCGAACTTCGCGGTGTCGGCGGCGATCAGGATGTCGCAGAGCATGGCGAGTTCGCAGCCGCCGCCGAGGGCGAAGCCGGCGACCGCGGCGACCACGGGCTTGCGGAGCTGGCCGAGCCGGTCCCACGGGCCGAGCCAGTCGTCCAGGTAGACGTCGGGGAAGCGGTTGCCCTGCATCTCCTTGATGTCGGCGCCGGCCGCGAAGGCCTTCTCCGAGCCGGTGACGACCAGGCAGCCGATCTCCGGGTCGCGGTCGAAGGCGGTGGCGGCGGCCACGACCTCGTTCATCAGCTGCGTGTTCAGCGCGTTGAGCGCCTTCGGCCGGTTGAGCGTGATGACGCCGACCCGGCCCTTGCGGTCCACCAGGATCGTCTCGTACTCGGTCATCGTCCTTGACTCCCTTCGCTGCGCCGCCGCTCGGCGCGCGTCCTGACGGTGGATACGATCTCCGACCGACCGGTCGGTGCGCCAGTCTCGCCAGGCGAGACGGTCGTCACCTCAGGCCGGGCCCAGGCCGAGCGGGTCGCCGGTCGGCGCGAAGAAGCGGGCCACGTCCTCGGCGGTGACGTCGGCGAGCGCGGCCGGCTTCCACTGCGGGTTGCGGTCCTTGTCGACCACCTGGGCGCGGATCCCCTCGACCAGGTCGTGCGAGTCCAGCGCGGTGCAGGAGATCACGTACTCCTGCTCCAGGGTCTCGCCGAGGCTGTGGTGGCCGCGGGCCCGGCGCAGCGCGGCGAGGGTGACCTTGAGGGCGGTCGGCGACTTGGCGCGGATCTCCGCGGCGGCCGCGGCCGCCGCGCTCTCGCCGGCGGCGTCGAGCCGGTCGAGGATCTCCTCGACGGTGTCGGGGGCGTAGCAGTGGTCTATCCAGCCGCGGTGCCCGGCGAGGGCGGCCGGCGGTTCGGCGGCGTGCGCGGCGAGCGCCTCGGCCGGGTCGGTGCCGGCGAGCGCGGCGGTGAACGACTCCAGCGCGGCGACGGGCACGAAGTGGTCGGCGAAGCCGCACAGCAGCGCGTCGCCGGGGCCCATCGAGCCGGAGGTGAGCGCGAGGTGGGTGCCGAGCCCGCCGGGGGCGAGGGCGAGCAGCCGGCTGCCGCCGACGTCCGGCATCAGGCCGATCCGGGTCTCCGGCATGGCGACGTTCGACCGCTCGGTGACGACCCGGACGGAGCCGTGCCCGGAGAGGCCGACGCCGCCGCCCATGGTGATGCCGTCCATCACGGCGACGTACGGCTTGGGGTAGCGGGAGATCAGGTGGTTCAGCCGGTACTCGTCGGCGAAGAACACCCGGGCGCCGGCCCCGCCGGCCCGCGCGTCGTCGTGGAGCTCCCGGATGTCGGCGCCCGCGCACAACCCGCGCTCCCCGGCGCCGGTGAGCACCACGGTGCGCACGGTGTCGTCGTCGGCCCAGGCCAGCAGGGTGTCGCGGATCTCCAGGAGCATCCCGTGGGTGAGCGCGTTCAGCGCCCTCGGCCGGTCCAGGACGATCCGTCCCGCCCCGCCGTCCCGTCGGACCTGCACACTCATGCCCCTGCTCCCGTCTCGATGACCGTGCCGGGGGAAACGATACGGGTGACCGGTCGGCGGGACCGGCGGTGAGGGGCGGGCATGGGAACCTTTCTGGACATCACCCTCGCGGTGGCGCTGGTGCTGCTGCTCGGACGGACGACCTTCCGGCGCGGCCCCAACGCGGGCAGCATGGCGCTGATCGTGGTCGTGGGCGGGATCGCGCTCTGGCGGGGGCTCGGGCCGGGCGCGGGCTGGCTGGTGCCGGTCGTCTTCGCGGTGCTGGCGCTGGCCCTGCTGCAGGTCGCGCTCGCCGTCGCGGTGCTCGGCCGGGTCAGAGTCGCCGCCCCCGCGGAGCTGCGGGGGGAGATCCTGGCGGCGGCGGAGCGGGCGGACGGCCCGAGACTCCTGGTCCTGGCGGTGGCGCCGTTCGGCACGGTGCTCGTCCAGGGCATCGCGGACGAGCCGGTGAGCACCTCGGTGCGGCTGACCGAGGGCTGCCCGATCTGCTTCGTCGAGGGCGTCGCCCTGGCGGTGGCCGAGGACGGGTCGGCGGTCGACGACTACCGGGGCCGGCTGGCCGAGGGGGCCAACCAGCTGCTGCGGCTCAGCCGCGGGGTGATCGACGACCGCTGGCAGGCCGAACTGCGTCCGGTCAGCGGGCCGCGGAAGACCTTCCGCCCGGTCGCCTGCCCCGTCCACCCCGGCTGAGCGGGGCGGGCGGGGCAGGCGACCGGGCGGTGCGCCGGGGCGGCCCGCGGGTCAGGGCAGGATGCGGCCGGTGACCTCGCCGAAGCCGATCCGGCTGCCGTCGGGGCCGGGGGCGGTGGCGGTCATCACCACCTCGTCCCCGTCCTCCAGGAAGGTGCGGCTGGTGCCGTCGGGCAGCTTGACCGGGTTCTCGCCGTTCCAGGTGAGCTCGATCAGGGCGCCGCGGGTGTCCACCTCGGGGCCGCTGACGGTGCCGGAGGCGAACAGGTCGCCGGTGCGCAGCGAGGCGCCGTTGACCGTCATGTGGGCGAGCTGCTGGGCGGCCGTCCAGTACATGGTGGCGAACGGCGGCCGGGAGATCCGGTGCCCGTTCAGCGACACCTCGATGGCCAGGTCGAGGCCCCAGGGCTCGCCGCCGCGGTCGTCGAGGTAGCCGAGCGGCTCCACGTCGCGGGCGGGCGGCGCGACCCGGGCGTGCTCCAGGGCGTCCAGCGGGACGATCCAGGGCGAGACCGAGGTCGCGAAGGACTTGCCCAGGAAGGGGCCGAGCGGCACGTACTCCCACGCCTGGATGTCGCGTGCGGACCAGTCGTTGAGCAGGCAGACGCCGAAGACGTGCTCGCGGAAGGCCGACATCGGGACGGCCGTGCCGAGCTCGCTCGGCGCGCCGACGACGAAGCCGACCTCGGCCTCGATGTCGAGCCGGCGGGACTTGCCGAAGCTCGGCGCCGCGTCGGCGGGGGCCTTGCGCTGGCCGCTCGGGCGGACGACCGGCGTGCCGGAGACGACCACCGTGCCGGCCCGGCCGTGGTAGCCGATCGGCAGGTGCTTCCAGTTGGGGGTGAGCGGCTCCGAGCCCGGGCGGAAGATCCGGCCGAGGTTGGAGGCGTGGTGCTCGGAGGCGTAGAAGTCGACGTAGTCGGCGACCTCGAACGGCAGGTGCAGTTCGACCTCGGCGAGCGGCAGCAGGCAGGGGGCGACCGCCGGGCGGTGCGCCTCGTCGCCGAGCCACTCGGTGACGGCACCGCGGACCTCCCGCCAGGTGCGGTGGCCGGCCGCCATCAGCGGGTTGAGGGTGTCGGCGTCGAGCAGCACGGACGGCGCGCCGACGGCCCGGGCGGCCGCGCCGGCGTCCAGCACGTGGTCGCCGATCCGGACGCCGATCCGGCGGCGGCCGGGCTGGTCGTTCGCGCTGAAGACGCCGTACGGCAGGTTGTGGATGCCGTACGGCGAGTCCTGCGGGATGGCGAGCCAGGTCAACGGTCCTCCAGCGTGGGTGGGTGGAGCAGGCCGAGATCGGCCAGGTCGGCGAGGGGTTCGGCGATGCTGCAGGTGCCGAAGGAGGTGAACGAGCGGCGGGCGGCGGCGACCCGGTCGCCCGTCAGTGCGGCGACCGCGGCGGCGACCACGGCGGGCGAGCGCTCCTCCAGCGCCGCCACCGCGCCGTCCCGGTCGCCCGCGGCGGCGGCCAGCAGCACGTTGAGGAAGCCGTGGTGCTCGAAGCCGGTCGCCGGGTCGGTGTGCCGGACGGCGTGGTGCAGCCCGGCGGTGCACTTGTACGGCACCGCCCGCTCGGCGCAGCCGACCAGGAAGGCGGCCAGCTCGCCGACCGGCGGGAAGGCCCCGGCGGTGAGCCCGCCGGTGCGGTACTTGGCCCGGTGGGGGGTGCCGGCCAGGGCGTCCAGCGAGTCCTCCGTCCGGCCGTCGCGCGGCAGTTCGACGGCCGCGGCGATGCCCTCGGGCAGTTCGGCGGCGAGCTGCGCCACGGTGGCGGCGACGTCGTCGGTGGCGATCTCGATGCTCACCACGTCGAGGCCGGCGGCCTCCTTGAGCGCCGCGGCCGGGCCCGCGCCGCCCCCCGGCAGTACCAGCCCGACCGGCAGCGGGCCGGGGCCGGCGGTGCGCACCAGCTCGGCCAGCTTGCCGGGGCCGCAGAGGAACGGGCCGACCGTCTCCGCGTACCAGGCGGTGCGGTGGCCGCGGTGGGCCGGCACGGCCTCGGCGAGCGGCAGGTCGCCGGGCGGGAAGAGCGCGGCGTCGTCGAAGAGCCCTGCGTACAGCGGCGTCACCGGCCCGGCCCCCGTCCGCCCGACCACGTCCAGGCGTAGCCCGGGTCCTCGCTCGCGGTGCCGCCCTCGCCGAGCTCCAGCGGCTTGAAGGTGTCGACCATGACGGCGAGCTCGTCGAAGAACTCGACGCCGATCGAGCGCTCGTACGCGCCCGGCTGCGGGCCGTGGGTGTGGCCGCCGGGGTGCAGCGAGATCGAGCCCTGGCCGATGCCCGAGCCCTTGCGGGCCTCGTAGTCGCCGCCGCAGTAGAACATGACCTCGTCGCTGTCCACGTTGGAGTGGTAGTACGGCACCGGGATCGACAGCGGGTGGTAGTCCACCTTGCGCGGCACGAAGTTGCAGATGACGAAGTTGTTGCCCTCGAACACCTGGTGCACCGGCGGCGGCTGGTGGATCCGGCCGGTGATCGGCTCGTAGTCCTCGACGTTGAAGGCGTACGGGTACAGGCAGCCGTCCCAGCCGACCACGTCGAACGGGTGGTGCGGCACGGTGTAGCGGGTACCGACCACGCCGTTGGTGCCGCGGTGCTTGACCAGCACGTCGACGTCGGCGCCGTCGACCAGCAGCGGCCCGACCGGCCCGCGCAGGTCCCGCTCGCAGTACGGCGCGTGCTCCAGCAGCTGCCCGAACCGGGACAGGTAGCGCTTCGGCGGGGTGATGTGGCTGTTCGCCTCGATGCAGTACGCGCGCAGCGGGCCCTCGCCGGTGGGCACCCAGCGGTGCGTGGTGGCCCGCGGGATGATCACGTAGTCGCCGCGGTGGACGTCCAGCGAGCCGAACACCGTCTCCACGGTGGCCTCGCCGTCCTCCACGTACACGCACTCGTCGCCGAGCCCGTTGCGGTACAGCTCGCTGGGCGCCCCGGCGACCACGTACGAGATCCGCACGTCGGAGTTGCCGAGGACGAGGCGGCGCCCGGCCACCACGTCGGTGCCCTTCCACTCCTCGCCGAAGAGCTGGTGCAGCTTCAGGTGGCGGGGGATCAGCGGAAGGTTGGGCGTGGTGGCCTGGCTCGGCAGCTCCCACGGCCGGGCGTCCACGATCGCCGAGGGGATGCCCCGGTGGTAGAGCAGCGAGGAGTCCGAGCTGAAGCCCTCCTCGCCCATCAACTCCTCGTAGTACAGCCCGCCCTCGGGCGTGCGGTGCTGGGTGTGCCGCTTGGGCGGGACGTCGCCCAGCTGCCGGTAGTGCGCCATGTCCCGGTCTCCTCGTCAGGGGGTGGGTCAGAGGTTTCCGCGCTTCTCCTGCTCGCGCTCGATGGCCTCGAAGAGCGCCTTGAAGTTGCCCTTGCCGAAGCCCAGCGAACCGTGCCGCTCGATGAACTCGTAGAAGACGGTCGGGCGGTCGCCGATCGGCTTGGTGAAGATCTGCAGCAGGTAGCCGTCCTCGTCGCGGTCGACCAGGATGCCGCGGGACTTCAGCTCCTCGATCGGCACGCGGACCTTGCCGATCCGCTCGCGCAGCGCCGGGTCGTCGTAGTAGGAGTCCGGGGTGTTGAGGAACTCGACGCCGCGCGAACGCAGCACGTCGACGGTGGTGAGGATGTCGTTGGTGGCGAGGGCCATGTGCTGGCAGCCGGCGCCGGTGTAGAACTCCAGGTACTCGTCGATCTGCGACTTCTTCTTCGCGATCGCCGGCTCGTTCAGCGGGAACTTCACCCGGTGGTTGCCGCTCGCGACGACCTTGGACATCAGCGCGGAGTACTCGGTGGCGATGTCGTCGCCGACGAACTCGGCCATGTTCACGAAGCCCATGACCCGGTTGTAGAACGAGACCCACTCGTCCATCCGGCCGAGCTCCACGTTGCCGACCGCGTGGTCCAGCGCCTGGAAGAGCCGCTTCGGCGCGCCCGCGGGCCGCTGCACCCTGGTCTCGGCGACGACGTAGCCGGGCAGGTACGGGCCGTTGTAGCGGGAGCGGTCGATCAGGGTGTGCCGGGTCTCGCCGTAGGTGGCGATCGCGGCGCGGCGCACGGTGCCGTTCTCGTCGGAGACGTCGTTCGGCTCCTCCAGGACGGTGGCGCCCTGGGCGCGGGCGTGCGCGATGCACTTGTCGACGTCCGGCACCTCCAGCGCCAGGTCGACCACGCCGTCGCCGTGCCGGCGGTGGTGGTCCAGCAGCGGGCTGTCCGGGGAGACACCGCCCTTGATCACGAAGCGGCACGAGCCGGAGCGCAGCACGAAGGCCTTGCGGTCGCGGCGGCCGGTCTCCGGGCCGGAGTAGGCGACCAGCTCCATGCCGAACACGGCCTGGTAGAACTGCGCCGTCTGGGTGGCGTTGCCGACGACGAACACCACCGCGTCCTGGGCGGTCACCGGGAAGGGGTCGCCCGCGGGGTCGTGCTCGACCAGGCCGACGAGCGTGCGGAGCTGCTCGGCGTCGAGGCCGGCCTCCAGCTCGGCGGGGGTGAGTTCCACGGCGTTGGCGGTCATCGGTGCTCCTCCACGTTGAGGTTCTCCGCACCGCGAGGGGTCGGGCGGTAGCGGTTGCGCAGAGCTTGCCTTCGGTCCGGAGGTTGGGCAACAGCTGCGATTTCCACTGATCAATGTGTACAAGGTGAGCAGGTCGGGGCCTGGCGGGCTGTACGGATTGCCCAGTCATCGGTCCACCGGCGAGAGGTGCTGCGCGAACCAGTCCGCGGCCAGGGCGGCGACCGCCTCCAGCGCACCGGGCTCCTCGAAGAGGTGGCCGGCGTCCGGGACGACCGCCAGCGACGCCGGCGCCCCCAGCTGCGCCTGTGCCCGCCGGTTCAGCTCCAGCACCGTGCGGTCGGCCCCGCCGACGATCAGCAGCACCGGCGCCGACACCCCGCCCAGCACCGGCCCGGCCAGGTCCGGCCGCCCGCCGCGGGAGACCACCGCGGCCACCCGCGGACCCGGCTCGGCGGCCGCCCGCAGCGCCGCGGCCGCGCCGGTGCTCGCGCCGAAGTAGCCGACCGGCAGTCCGGCGCAGTCCGGCCGCGCCGTGACCAGCCGGGTCACCTCCGCCAGCCGCCGGCCGAGCAGCTCCGTGTCGAAGACCTTCTCCCGGTCGATCTCCTCTGCCGGGGTGAGCAGGTCGAACAGCAGCGTCGCCAGCCCGGCCCGGTTGAGTTCGCCCGCCACGTACCGGTTGCGCGGACTGAGCCGGCCGCTGCCGCTGCCGTGCGCGAACAGCACCAGGCCGAGGGCGTCCTGCGGCCGGGTCAGCACCCCCAGCAGCTCCACGCCGCCCGCCTCCAGGGTGATCTCCGGGTCCTCCGGCTGCTGCTGCCGGGCCGCGGCCTCGTCGAGCAGGGCGATCACCTCGGCGTCCGAGGTCTGCGAGAAGTCCGTGTAGAACTCGCCGATCGCCCAGAACCGGGCCGGGGTGTGCGGGCAGACCAGGTCGTCGACGTCCCCGCCCAGCCGGGCCGCCCAGTCCTGCGGCGCCACCGGCACCGCCAGCACCACCCGGGCCGCCCCGCGGGCACGGACGATCCGGCAGGCCGCCAGCGCGGTCGAGCCGGTCGCCACCCCGTCGTCCACCACGATCACCGTCCGGCCGGCCAGCGGAACGGGCGAGCGGCCCCGGCGGTACCGCTCGGCGCGGCGCTCCAGCTCGGCCCGCTCCTCCCGCTCGACCTCGGCGAGCTGCTCGGGCGAGACCCGGGCACCGCGCACCACCGCGTCGTTGACCACCCGGGCGCCGTCCTCGCCGATCGCCCCCATGCCCAGCTCCGGCTGGAAGGGCACGCCGAGCTTGCGGATCACACAGATGTCCAGCGGCGCCCGCAGCGCCCGGGCCACCGGCGCGGCGACCGGGACGCCCCCGCGCGGCAGCGCCACCACGACCGGGTCGGCCCCGCGCCACCGCTGCAGTTCGGCCGCCAGCCGGCGGCCCGCTTCCTCGCGGTCGGGGTAGTACATGGCTGAGCCTCTCCACGTCCACCGTACGTCCGTGCCGGGCACACCCCCAGGGGTGCGGGGAACCGCGCGATCCGGATGCGGGCCGTCGT
This sequence comes from Kitasatospora sp. NPDC085895, assembly GCF_040702125.1. Taxonomy (NCBI): domain Bacteria; kingdom Bacillati; phylum Actinomycetota; class Actinomycetes; order Kitasatosporales; family Streptomycetaceae; genus Kitasatospora; species Kitasatospora sp. NPDC085895. Next base: position 46,311 of record NZ_JBFBJY010000004.1, read on the forward strand.
ACGGACCAGGGGTCGACCGGGTCCTGTTCCGACACCCGTGCCCGGACCGCGCAGTTCCGCCCCCGGACCTTCGGCCGGGAGGTGCCCCCGGCGCCCCCCGACCGCTGCCGCCCGCTACGGCAGCGCCGCCGCGAGGACGTCCACGTAGCGGATGTCGGGCGGGGCGGCGAGGAGGCGGGGGGCGGCCTCCATGAGGGCGGCGGCGATCCGGCCCTGGAGGTGGTACTCGCGGCCCTGGGCGTCGTCGAAGGTGTCGAAGATGCCGAAGACGGTCTCGCTCTCACGGAAGGCGAACCAGGTCCGGGTGTCCACCTCCTCGACGGCCATCGGCAGCGCGCCGAGCAGCAGCTCGGCGACCTCCTCGGCGTGTTCCGGCTTGGCCTCGATGCGGGCGAGCAGTCCGACGGGCGGCATGGGGCCTCCAGGTGGGGTCGGGTGGGGCGGCGGGTCTCAGGCGTGCCGGGCGAAGTCCTCCAGGGAGACGGTGTACTCGCCGCTCTCGGCCGAGTGCCGCACGCAGTAGGCGCGCGGGTACCAGCCGGGCACCTGCCAGGCCTGCGGCTGCTTGACCGGCCGGCACGCGTCGGCCGGGTCGGCGCCCTCGGCGGCCTGCAGCGCGGCGAGCGTGACCATCGGCTCCAGGAAGGTGATCCGGGCGTCGTAGGTGCCGTACACAAAGGTGCGGGTGAATCCTCCGCCGTGCCACTCCTCGCCGGTGAGGTCGGTGAGGTGGTTGCCCATGGCGACCTGGGCGAGGCCCTTGTCGGTGTAGTCGGCGGGCAGGTATTCGGGCGGCAGCGGCCTGGTGGCCGTCGCGTAGTCGGTGCAGTCGATCAGGATGCCGCACGGGCCGGGGCGGATCGCCTGCCGTTCGGCGTCGGACTGCAGGTAGAAGTGCACGTCGAGGTGGGGGCGGTCGTAGACCTTCGGCGGGCCGTGGCCGGCCGGGTCCCAGTCGAGCAGGGCGAAGTCCAGCGGCATCCCGGGCAGGCCGTGCAGGGCCCGGGGCAGGGCGAGCGCGTACTCGTGGCCGCCGGCGCACTCGTGCATGGGGTCGACGGTGCCGTCACCGTCCCGGTCGTAGCAGTGCCGGCCGTCGGCGGGTTCGGTGGGCAGGTCGGTCAGCGAGCCGCGGGTCAGGGCGACGCCGATCTCGACGGGCTCGTCGCCGCGCAGGCGGGCATAGGTGTGTGCGGCGCCGTCGCCGAAGGGGACGGGGCGGCCGTAGACGGTGCGCAGGTGTTCGGCCGCGGCGGCCGGGGCGGCGGGCAGCAGGGCGGTGGCCAGCAGCGCGGCGGCCAGCAGGCGGCGGACGGGGCGGGGGCGGGGGTTCGGCGGCACGACGGCGGACCTTTCGCAGCGGGGGCACTCCTGGCCACTGTGCCGGGCACGGACCTGACCGGCGCCCGGTGCTGCTCCGTCCGGGGTTGCGCCGGTGAACGGGTGTCAGGCGAACGGCCGTTGCGTGAAGGCCTCTTGACGGAGGCTTGACCGAAGCCTGACCATCATGAGCGCGTCAAATCACGGCCGCCCACCCCCACCCCACCGGGCGGCCGCACCGTCAGGTCCCGTTCTGCCCCACCGGAATCCGGAGTCCTACGTGTCCCTGCATGCCCTCCGGCGTGCGCAGCGGCGATCCCGCCTGCGCCGTCCCGCCGCCCTGGCCGCCGTCGCCGCCGCCACGCTCGCCGCGACGCTGCTCGCCCCCTCCGCGTCCGCCGGGCCCGCCCCCGCTGCCGCGCTCGCGGCGGCCCCCGACATCCCGGTCGCCAACGTCAAGGCGCACCTCGCCCAGCTGCAGTCCATAGCCACCGCCAACGGCGGCAACCGGGCGCACGGCCGGGCCGGGTACAAGGCCTCGGTCGACTACGTGAAGGCCAAGCTCGACGCGGCCGGCTACACCACCGCGCTGAAGACCTTCACGTACAACGGCGCCACCGGCTACAACCTGATCGCCGACTGGCCGGGCGGCGACGCCTCGCACACGGTGATGGCCGGCTCCCACCTGGACTCCGTCACCGGCGGGCCCGGGATCAACGACAACGGTTCCGGCTCGGCCGGCATCCTGGAGGTCGCGCTCGCCGTGTCGCGGGCCGGCCTGCAGCCCACCAAGCACCTGCGGTTCGGCTGGTGGGGCGCCGAGGAGTACGGCATGGTCGGTTCCAAGAACTATGTCAACAGCCTGTCCAGCACCGATCGTTCGAGCATCGAGGCGTACCTCAACTTCGACATGATCGGCTCGCCGAACCCCGGCTACTTCGTCTACGACGACGACACCAAGCTGGACAACCTGTTCAAGACGTACTTCTCCGGGATCGGCGTGGCCACCGAGCCGGAGACCGAGGGCGACGGCCGCTCGGACCACGCGCCGTTCAAGAACGCCGGCATCCCGGTGGGCGGCCTGTTCAGCGGCGCCGACTACACCAAGACCAGCGCCCAGGCGAGCAAGTGGGGCGGCACCGCGGGCCAGGCCTTCGACCGCTGCTACCACGCGTCCTGCGACACCAGCGCCAACATCGACGACACCGCCCTGGACCGGATGAGCGACGCGATCGCCCACGCGGTCTGGACGCTCGGCACCGAGAGCGCGCCGCCGCCCGGCAAGGTCTTCGAGAACACCACCGCCGTGGCGATCCCGGACGCGGGGGCCGCGGTGACCTCCTCGATCACCGTCTCCGGGGTGGCCGGCAACGCGCCCGCCGCGCTGCAGGTCGGCGTGGACATCAAGCACACCTGGCGCGGTGACCTGGTGATCGACCTGGTCGCACCGGACGGCAGCAGCTACCGGCTGAAGAACTCCAGCTCCAACGACTCGGCCGACAACGTGATCACCACCTACACCGTCAACGCCTCCAGCGAAGTGGCCAACGGAACCTGGAAGTTGAAGGTGCAGGACGTGGCCGCGCAGGACACCGGCACGATCGCCGGCTGGAAACTGACCTTCTGACGGGCAGGGCGGAGGGGGTGCCGGAGAGGCGGCACCCCCTCCCGGGACCGACCTACGGCTGCATCTCGTAGGCGCCGGACAGCGCCTCGACCTTCGCCCAGACCCGGGCGGCGCGTTCGGCGTCGGCCACCGGGCGGCGGACGTGCGCCAGCGCCCAGGCGGCCTGCTCCTCGGTGGTGGAGGACTTGCCGTGCAGCTCGGTGGCGTGCGCGGAGAAGTCCCGCACCAGGGCGTCGAAGATCTGGTCCAGGACGTCGCCGTCGAGGCCGGTCAGCTCCGCCTGCTCCAGCACCAGCTGGCCGTAGACGACCAGCGCGAAGAGCTGGCCGATCTCCAGCAGGAAGTCCAGGTCCTGCTGCTGCTCGGCGCTCGGCGCGTGGGCGAGCAGCAGCGCGCAGAGGCCGTCCGCCTGCTCGCGGAAGCGGGCCACGTTCGGCACGGCGGCGTGCGCGTCGTAGGCGGTGCGCCAGTCGTGGAAGCGGATCGCGCCGAGGCCCCGGGCCGGGCCCTGGCGGAACAGGAACTCGTCGTCCGCGGCGTCCACCCGGTTCGGCACCGGCGCGAACCCGGCCGGGTTGAACAGGTAGTTGCCCATGAACTTGAGGATCAGCGCCAGGTTGACGTGGACGGTGCCCTCCAGCTTCGGCAGGCCGCGGATGTCCTTGGCGGCCTTGTCGAAGTAGGTGTCCGCCTCGAAGCCCTTGGCCGCGATGACGTCCCACATCAGGTCGATGACCTTCTCGCCCTCGGTGGTGACCTTCATCTTGGTCATCGGGTTGAAGAGCAGGTAGCGGCGGTCCTCCGGCGAGGCGGTGCGGAAGTAGTCCACCGAGCGGGAGCTGAACAGCTTCATCGCGACCAGTCGCGCGTACGCGTCCGTCAGTTCGCGCTTCACGTGGGCGAACTCGGTGACCCGCTTGCCGTACAGCACCCGGTTGTGGGCGTGCGTCACGGCCTCGTACATCGCGTGCTCGCAGATGCCGATCGAGGCGGTGCACAGGTTGAACTTGCCGACGTTGACGGTGTTCAGCGCGGCGTCGAAGGCGGCCTTGCCGGTGTGCAGCACGTCCTCGGCGCGCACCGGGTACTCCTCCAGTCGGAACTCGCTGACGTACATCTGCGCGTTCACCACGTTCTTGACCAGGTGGTACGCCTCGTGCCGGCTGTCGGCGGCGAAGAAGACGTAGCCCTCCGGGCCCTCCACGTCGGAGCGGCGGCCGAAGACCGACACCAGGCCGGCCACGTTGCCGTTGCCGATGTAGTACTTGGAGCCGGTGGCGGTGAAGCCGCCCTCGCCGTCCGGGGTGAGCACCATGTCGGTGGAGTAGATGTCGGCGCCGTGGCTGCGCTCGGACAGGCCGAAGGCCATCACGTGGCCCTCGGAGAGCAGCTGCGCGGCGCGGGCGCGGACGGCCTCGTTCTCGCTCTGCCAGACCGGGCCGAGGCCGAGGATGGTGACCTGCCAGGTGTACCAGTAGCCGAGGCCGTAGAAGCCGAGGATCTCGTTGAGCTCGGCGATCCGGGCGGTGTCCCAGCGCTTCGCCGGGTCGGCCGAGGACGGCGTCAGGAACTCCGCGAACAGGCCCTCCTTGGCGGCGAACTCCAGGAAGTCCGCGTACCAGGCGCGGTCGATGTAGGTGTCGATCAGCGCCTTCTTGCCGCGCGACTCGAACCAGTCGACGGTGGCGCGCAGCAACCGGCGGGTGGTGTCGTCGAACTGCGCGGGGTCGTAGGAGCGCGGGTTGAACAGCTGCATCATCAGGTCCCAGGGGTCGAGGGTGGCGTGGCTTGCAGGCGGTGCAGGGTGGCGAGCACGTCGTCCAGCCAGGCGAGGATCATCCGCTCGTACTCGATGCCGCCGCGCAGCACCACGTGCTGGAGGCGCTGCTGGGCGTCGAGGGCGTCCGGGTCGGGGAAGTCGCGCTGCTCGCCGGAGAGGTAGCGGGCGAGCAGGGCGGCGTGCTCCGCGCGGTGCCGCTCGACCTCGGGGACGAGCGCGGCCGGGTCGTCGAAGGCGGCGGCGCGGATCTTCACGGCGAGTTCGTGCCGGACGGTCTCCGGTTCGACCGGCTCGCGCAGCCAGCCGACCAGGACACCGCGGCCCGCCGCGGTCGCCGAGTACACCTTCTTGTCCGGGCGCCCGTCCTGGGCGACCTCCTCCGCGGCGACCCAGCCGTCCGCCTCCATCCGCCGCAGCACCCGGTAGATCTGCTGGTGGGTGGCCGTCCAGAAGCGCCCGATGGAGCGGTCGAAGCGGCGGGCCAGTTCGTAGCCCGACCCGGGCTGCTCCAGGAGGGAGACGAGGATCGCGTGCTCCAGTGCCATGCCCGCATCCTGCTATGCAACGAGTTGCATAGGCAATGCGGGCCCGCCGCGTGAGACGCACCTCACGCGGTCCACCCCGGCGGAAGAATGGCCGGGTGGACGAGGTGGAGCTGCTGCGGCGGCGGATGCAGGCGCAGTTCGGGCGGGCACGGATGCGGGCCGCGGCGGCCGCCGGGACGTCGGGGGGCGTGCAGGCGCAGGACGCCGGGGCGGCCCGGCTGGGGCTACGGGCACGCGGCGTGGCGGACCCGACCGAGCCGGGGCGGGCGCTCGCCGCGGGGGAGACGGTGGTGCTCGCGCTGATGCGCGGCACGCTGCACCTGGTGCCCGCCGAGGACGCGCGCTGGATGCTCGGCCTGTTCGCCGCCCGCAACCTGGCCGCCGGCGCCCGGCGGCGCCGCGAACTCGGGCTCACCGAGGAGGTCTGCGCCCGCGCCGGGGAGCTGCTGCCCGCACTGCTGGACGTGCCGCGCGGACGCGCCGAACTCGTCCGGCTGCTGAACGGCCAGGGCCTCGGGATCGACCCGACGGGCCAGGCCCCGGCCCACCTGATGGGCTGGGCGACGGCGCACGGGCTGCTCTGCCGGGGTGCCGACGTGGCGCCGCGCGATCCCGGCTACCTGCCGCTGCCGCAGGGCCGCCCCGCGCCCGAGGACCCGGCCGCCGAGCTGGCCGGCCGCTACCTGGCGGCCTTCGGTCCGGCGGAGGCCGCCGACTTCGCGGCCTGGTCCGGCCTGCCGGTGCGCGAGGCCCGGCGGGCCGTCGCCGCGGCCGGGCCGGAGGAGGTCGCACCGGGCCTGTTCGCGGCGCCCGGTGCCGGGTCGCCGCCGGCCGGGCCGCCGGTGGTGCGACTGCTCGGGGCCTTCGACAACTACGTGATCGGCTACCGGAACCGGGACGCCGTGCTGGCGCCGGAGTTCGCCCGGCGGATCAACGCGGGCGGCGGGATCGTGAAGCCGGCCCTGGTGGCGGACGGCCGGGTGCTCGGCAGCTGGCGGCGGGAGAAGGGCGCCCTGGTGGTCGAGCCCTTCCGGGCACTGCCGGCGGCGGTGCGGGACGGGCTGGACGGGGAGGCCGAGGCGGTCGCCGCGTTCCTGCGGATCGATGCCGGGCTGAGGGTCGAGCGACCTGCCGAATGACAGCAAATGGGTAATAATCGGGCGTAAAGGTTAGATAAGGGACTCGACGGGTATGGGGGCAGTCGCCTGCCTCGTCACTGACCTTGGAGGTGGTTCCCGGTGTCGACCCAGCTTCCGGGTATGGAGCGCCATCCGGACATCCTTGCAATGCGTGAACACTACGAGCGCGTCACCTCGACGATGCTCGCGCAGGGCGTCGAGGCGCTCTGCATCATCGCCGGCATCTTCCTGGCGATCTCCCCGTGGGTGGTCGGGTTCGCCCTCTTCCCCGCCGCGGGCGGCATCCAGGGCGTGACCCTGAGCAACCTGATCTGCGGTCTCACCTTCGCCTTCCTGCTGGGCGGCTACGCGACCGCCTTCGAGCGCACCCACGCACGCGCCTACGCCGGACTGGCGCTCGGCGTCTGGACGATCATCGCCCCCTGGGCGACCGTCGGAGACCAGGCGTTCTACCGGACGATCTGGACCAACTGCGTGACGGGCGCCGTGATGGCCTGCCTGGCAGGTGCGGCGATCGCCATGGCGATGACCGGCATGTCCTCGAAGATGGGTAGGAGCCGCGGATGACGGAGACCGACACGGACAACCCTCCGACGGGTGCGGACCCCACGGTCCGCACCCGTCGACCGTTCCACCGGCCGTTCCGGCGACCCGGTCCGCGGACGGGCCGTCAGGGACGGGTCATGCGCAGCACGTCCAGCGCCTCGTCCAACTGCGCCTCCGTCAGCAGGCCGCGCTCGACGTAGCCGCGCTCCAGCACCACCTGGCGGATCGTCTTGCGTTCGGCCAGCGACTGCTTGGCCACCTTCGCGGCCTCCTCGTAGCCGATGTACCGGTTCAGCGGCGTGACCACCGACGGCGAGGACTCCGCGTACTCCCGGGCCCGCTCGGCGTTCGCGGTCAGCCCGTCGACCGTGCGGTCGGCCAGCAGCCGGGCCGCCGACGCCAGCAGCCGCACCGACTCCAGCACGTTGCGCGCGATCACCGGCAGCATCACGTTCAGCTCGAAGTTGCCGCTCGCGCCGGCCACCGTCACGGTCGTGTCGTTGCCGATCACCTGGGCGGCCACCATCAGCACCACCTCGGGGATCACCGGGTTCACCTTGCCCGGCATGATCGACGAACCGGGCTGCAGGTCCGGCAGGTTGAGCTCGCCGAGACCGGTGCGCGGGCCGGAGCCCATCCACCGCAGGTCGTTCGCGATCTTCGTGAAGCCGACCGCCACCGTCCGCAGCTGGCCGCTCAGTTCGACCAGCCCGTCGCGGGCGCCCTGGGCCTCGAAGTGGTCGCGGGCCTCGGTGAGCGGCAGCCCGGTCGCCCGGGCGACCTCCGCGATCACCGCGGCGGAGAACCCCGGCGGGGTGTTGATGCCGGTACCCACCGCCGTACCGCCGAGCGGCAGTTCGGCGACCCGCGGCAGCGTGGCACGCAGCCGCTCCACGCCGTACCTCACCTGGGCCGCGTACCCGCCGAACTCCTGGCCGAGGGTGACGGGGGTGGCGTCCATCAGGTGCGTCCGGCCGGACTTGACCACCTCGGCGAACTCGGCGGACTTGCGCTCCAGCGCGGCCGCCAGGTGCTCCAGCGCCGGCACCAGCTCGTCGCCGACCGCCCCCGTCGCCGCGACGTGGATCGACGAGGGGAACACGTCGTTCGACGACTGGCTCGCGTTCACGTGGTCGTTGGGGTGCACCGGCCGGCCGAGCCGCTCCCCGGCCAGGGTGGCGATCACCTCGTTGGTGTTCATGTTGGACGAGGTGCCGGAGCCGGTCTGGAAGACGTCCACCGGGAACTGGTCGTCCCAGCGGCCCTCCGCCACCTCCTCGGCGGCGGCCGCGATCGCCTGCGCCGTCGGCGCGTCCAGCACGCCCAGCTCCGCGTTGACCTTCGCCGCGGCGGCCTTGATCCGGGCCAGCGCCGCGATGTGCGAGCGCTCCAGCCGCTGGCCGGAGACCGGGAAGTTCTGCACCGCGCGCTGCGTCTGCGCCTGCCACTTGGCGGCCGCCGGCACCCGGACCTCGCCCATCGAGTCGTGCTCGATGCGGAACTGCTCCTCGTCACCCATGGTGGGACACCTCCTGCACAGCACAACGCCCGACGAGCCGGGGAATTCCGGGACGGAGAGCTGGGCGAGCCGATAGGGGCGGGGGGAACTGCGCAATTCGGATGTGGGCTGCCGTACTGTTCACGGCTCGGCCCGATCCGTCACGGCGACCACTCCCGGATCGCGCAGTTCCCCCCGCCCCCGGTGGTGCCCAGAAATGCAGTGGTTCGGGGCGGGGTGGTGGTGAGGCCGGGCTGGAGGAGGACGGGGTCGTCGGTGCGGGCGCGGGCCAGGGCGGCCGGGTCGAGGTCGACGGTGAGCAGCTCCGGTGCGTCCTCGGCGGCCTCGGCCAGCAGGTGCCCGTCCGGGCCCCAGGCGGCGCTGCGCCCGCAACCGGTGTACGGCCCGGAGCGGCCGACGTGGTTGGCCAGCAGGACGTACAGGGTGTTGTCGAGGGCCCGGGCGGGGAAGACGGTGCGGCGCTGGTGGGCGCCGGGGCCGGTGCCGAACAGGGCGCCCACCAGGTAGGCGTGGGCGCCGTCGAGGGCGGCGGCGCGGGCGTGTTCGGGGAAGCCGGAGTCCCAGCAGACGCCGATGCCGAGCCGCCAGCCGTCGAGTTCCAGGGTGCAGCCGCCGGTGCCGGGGGAGAAGCCGGCGGCGCGCTCGTCGGGGGTGGCGAACTGCTTGCGGTAGACGGCGGCCGTCCGGCCGGACCCGTCCAGGGCGAGGGCGGCGATGTGCAGCGTGCCGGTCTCCCGGTCGCGGACGGGGGCGCCGACCACCACGGCGGTGCCGGTCCCGGCGCAGGCGGCGGCGAGCGGGGCGAGCCGGGGGTCGTCCGGGGCGACGGTCAGGGTGTCCGGGGCGGCGGCGATGCCGGCGGTCTCGTAACCGGTCAGGAAGAGTTCGGAGAGCAGCAGCAGCCGGGCGCCCTGCGCGGCGGCCCGGCGGACCAGCGCGGCTGCGGTTGCGGTGTTCGCGACGATGTCCAGCGGGACGAGCGGGGCCTGCGCCACGGCGACGCGGAGCGGGGAGGCGGGAAGCGTGTGTACAGGGATGCTCACGGGTCTCAATCCTTACATGTCCGGCCGTCCGCACTCAAGGCCCCGGTCGGCCCGGACCCGTCCGCGTGGCGTGCGCCGCCGTTCCGGGCCGGGTGCCACCATGGCGCCATGACGGAACCGTCGGACCCGGCCGCGCGCTACGCGGAGATCGCCGAGGAGCTCGCCCCGCGGGGCGCGACGCAGTCGAAGATGTTCGGCATGCCCTGTCTGAAGGACGCCGCGGGCAAGGCCTTCGCCGGCCTGCGCGAGGGCGAGTTGGTGTGCCGGCTGGGCCGGGACACGCCCGCCCTCGCGGAGGCGCTGCGGCTGCCGGGCGCCCACCTGTTCGATCCGATGGGCGGCCGGCCGATGAAGGACTGGGCCTGCATCCCGCTCGGCGCGGCCGCCCACTGGGACAACTTCGCCGAGGCCGCGCTGATCGCCCCGCGCTGACCGCCGCCGCAGCGTCGGTGCCGCCCGGCTCAGCCGTGGTAGCCGGCGACGATCTTCGTGAAGGCGTACGCCGACTGGGAGATCCCGCTGCAGGAGTCGCCGGCCTGGGTGCCGGAGGGGCAGGCCCGGTCCCGGTTGACCGCCCAGAAGGTGAACCGGGCCAGGTGGTGCGCCTTGGCGTAGTTCAGCATGGTGGTGAAGTCGCCGGTGGAGACGGTCTCGTCGGCCTCGTCGGTCTTCCCGTTCATCGAGGAGATGCCGATGTGCCGGTACGCGGTGGCGCTGTCGTAGCCGTACGCGCTCGCCACCGCCTTCTGCAGGCCGTCGGCGGCCTTGGTGGAGACGCTGCCCATGGAGCCGCTGTGGCTGCCGAAGTCGAAGGGCATGATCGTCCAGCCGTCGAGGGCGAGCCCGGCCGCGGCGCCCTTCTTGATCAGGTCGAGGCCGTTGGCGTCGGGGCCGGTGGGCGTGGTGCCGAAGGTCAGGTAGGTGCGGATGCCCGGGTTCCTGCTCTCGACCGTCTTCAGGGCGGAGACCACCCGCTGCCGGACGGTCGCGCTCGCCACCTCGGTGTTCTCGATGTCCACGTCGATCGCCTTGAGCCCGTAGGCGTCGATCACCTTCTGGTAGGCCGCGGCCAGGGCGCTCGCCGAGGTGCACTTCTCGCCGAGCTTGTTGCCGCTCCAGCCGCCGAAGGAGACCACCACGTCCCCGCCGGCCGCCCGGATCGCGTTGATCGCGCTCTGGTCGCTGCCGCCGGTCAGCGGTCGGCTGCCGTCCCACTTGGGGTTGCAGCCGCCGTCGCTGAGCAGGAAGGCGAGGGTGAACTGCTTGACCCCGGTCGCCGCCATCACGTCGGTCGGCTTCTGCGGGCTGCCCCAGCCGAGGTACTCGTACGGGGCGTTGAGGCCCGCCGGGTCGGCGGCCGTGGCGGTGGCGGCCTGTCCGGCCGGCGCCAGGGCGAAGGTGCCGGCGGCGAGGGCGGCCGCGCCGGCGAGGGCGAGCGCGGGGCGGACGCGGCGCCGCAGGGCGTGCGAGGGCATGGTTCTCCGTTCGTCGTGGGTGTCGCGGGAACCGTCAGGAAAGTTTCCTAACTCCATCCGGACCCAGCAAAGCAGTCCCTCGTGTGCACATCAAGAGCCGGTGCCTTAAGGGAAGTTGAAGGCCGAAAATGCGTCGCCGGGTGGGGCCGGCGGCCGATACGGTCGAGTGTATGCAGACCACCACCCTCTGGCGTCCGACAGGCCCGAAGGAGCTCGCGCTCGTCGAGGCCTCCGGATGGCGCGCCTGGCCGCCCCGCCTGCCGGAGCAGCCGATCTTCTACCCGGTGCTCAACGAGGACTACGCCGTCCGGATCGCCCGGGACTGGAACGTGCCCGCCTCCGGCGCCGGCTACGTCACCCGGTTCGAGGTCGAGAGCGCCTACCTGGAGCGCTTCCCCGTCCGGCAGGCCGGCGGCGAGACCATCCTCGAACTCTGGGTCCCCGCCGAGGAGCTGGCGGAGTTCAATCGGCACATCGTCGGCACCATCGAGGTCGTCCGCAGCTTCGGTGCGGCCGAACGGCCGGACGCCGCCCGAGCCTGAGCCGGGCACACCGGGTTACGGTACGAATCCCGGCACCCGCGGCCGGCCGCGCCGAGCAGCCACCACCGATCCGATCCCGAGGAGCGCCATGGCAGGCCCGACCGTCGACGCCGGCGGCGAGCGGACCACCCCCGCCGCCGGCCCGGCGACCGCTGCCCGGCCCGGCCGGGCCACCGTCGCCGCCCTCGGCGGCCTGGTCGCGCTCGGCCCCTTCACCACCGACCTCTACCTGCCGGTCCTGCCCTCGCTCGCCGCGGACCTGCACGCCACCGCACCCGCCGTCCAACTGACCTTCACCGCGCAACTGTTCGGCATGGCCGCCGGCCAGCTGGTGTTCGGCCCGCTGAGCGACCGGCACGGCCGCCGCCGCCCGCTGCTCGCCGGCATCGCGGTCTACTCCCTCGCCACCCTGGTCTGCGCCCTCGCCCCCGGCCTCGGCGTGCTCGTCGCCGCCCGCTTCGTGCAGGGCGTCGCCGGCGCGGCCGGCCTGGTGATCGCCCGGGCCGTGGCCCGCGACCGCTACGAGGGCGTCGCGATGATCCGCTTCATGGCCTCGCTGGCGATGATCTCCGGCCTGGCCCCGATCGTCGCGCCCGTGCTCGGCGCCCAACTGCTGCACGTGACCGACTGGCGCGGCACCTTCGCCGTCCTCGCCGGACTCGGCGCCGTCCTCACCGTGCTCGCCGCGGTCGCCCTGCACGAGTCGCTGCCGCCCGAACGCCGCCACCGCGGCGGCCTGACCACCACCCTGCGGGCCGTCGGCGGGCTGCTCCGCGACCGGAGCTTCCTCGGCTACGTCCTCACCAGCACCTTCGCCTTCGGTGCGCTCTTCGCCTACGTCAGCGGGTCCTCCACCGTGCTGCAGGAGGTCTACCGGGTCTCGCCGCAGACCTACAGCCTGCTCTTCGCCGTCAACTCGGTGGCCCTGATGGCCTCCACCCAGCTCAACGGCCGGGTGCTGGTCACCCGGCTGCGCCCCGACACGCTGATGCTGCTGGGCCTGGTGACCGCCGGGGCGGCCGGGCTCGCGCTCACCCTCTTCACCGGGGCATGGGACCTCGGCCTGGCCGCGGTCTGCCCGGCGATGTGCCTGCTGATGGCGGCCATGGGCGTGGTCGGCCCGAACTCGGCGGCGCAGGCGCTCACCACGGCCCCGCACGCGGCAGGCTCCGCCTCCGCCCTGCTCGGCCTCGGCACCTTCCTCTGCGGAGCCGTGGTCGCCCCGCTCAGCAGCGCGGGCGGCGAGCCGTCGGCGGTGCTGCTGGGCGCGGTGGTGCTCGGCAGCGCGCTGCTCTCGCTCACGGCCTTCCTGACGCTGTGCCGGTCCCGCAAGCCTTCTGCCGGGCAGGCGGCGTAGCGGTCTGTCAGCGGCGGCCGCGGGCCAGCAGGGCGGCGCGTGCGCGGCCGGCGAAGTCGGCCTGGGCGGCGGTGGCCACCGGCTCCTGGGCGGTGCCGCCGGGCTTCACCGTGCCGGCGACCGTGTAGTAGCCGTAGCGCCCCACGGCCGCGTGGGTGTTGGCGCAGCCGGCGCTGGTGCAGTACGAGGTGTGGCCGGCCGGCACCAGTCCCTGGACCTGGCCCTTGTGCCCGGCTGCCACGGCGTCGGCCTGGGCCTTGGTGTCGAGGACGGCGATGCCGACGGTCACCGCACTGGAGCCGGTGGTGTAGGTGGCCCGGAGGATGCTGCGGCAGCCGTGGGCGGCGAGCACGTCGCCGAGGCCGCCGGTGGTGGCCTTCCAGCAGGGGTCGGTGGTGGCGGTGGTGAGCCGGGTCCAGGTGCGGCCGTCGACGGTGGCGGTGGCCGGGAAGAGCGCGGCCGGGTCGAGCGGCGCCGTGTCGGTGGCGGCCGAGGAGATGATCGTGAGCGGGTCCGCGGGCGCGGCGGAGGAGGGTGCGCCGGCCGAGGTCCGGGCGCCGCTCGGAGAGGTGCTCGGATGCGCCGAGGGGCTGCCCGGGGCGCCGGGGGAGGCCGACGCCCCGGCAGAGGTGCTCGGCACGGCGCTCGTTCCGACGTCGACCGGCTCGGAGCCGGCGGGACCGCCGGTGGCGGGGGTGCCGCTGCCGGCCGCCGTCGAGGGCCCGTCCCTGCGGTCGGAGCCGGACAGTCCGACCGCGGTGGCGGTGATCCCGCCGACGACCAGGGTGGCGGCGACCACGCCGCCGACGATCTGCAGCTGCTTGCGACGCTTGACCTCCTGCTGGTGCCGGTCGGCCATCGCCGCCCAGTCCGGCTCGCCCGTGCCCGCCGGTCCGCCCCACCCCTGCACCGTGCTCCGCCCGTCAGTCATGCGCGCGATCCTACGATCTGACGGTCCTACCGGCGCAAACCGTCAGCTCGGGGCGGTCGCCGCGGTCAGCAGGTGGCCGCTGATGCCGAGCAGGGAGGGCTCCGACTCGGTGGTGCGCAGGGCCGTGAGCACGGTGTCGCGGCGCTCCGGGTCGTCCAGCCACGTGTTGACGTCGCCCATCAGCCAGACCGCGCCCTCCAGCCCGTACTGCCGGGCGTCCGGCAGGCCGGCGGCGGCGAACTCGTCGAGGACGTCGGCCGGGTGGTGGAACCAGGCGGTGGTGAAGAGCGGGTTGTCGGCGGTGCCGCCGAGCAGGCCGGTGGCCGCGCAGGCGTCGGTGGCCGCGCGCGGGCCGGGCTCGAAGTAGCGGCCGATCCGCAGCTGGTCGTGCAGCCCGGCGTACCGGTTGATGGTGGCGGCGACCACCGCACCGCCCGGTCGGCAGACCCGGCGGGCCTCGGCGAGCGCCCGGAGCCGGTCGGCGTGTTCGGTCAGGTGGTAGAGCGGCCCGAGCAGCAGCACCGCATCGTACGAGCCGTCGGCGGCCTCCAGCGCGCGGGCGTCGCCCAGGGCGGCGCGGACGCCGGGCAGCGCGGACGCCTGTTCGACGTGCAGCGGCACCGGGTCGAGCAGGTCGACCTCGTGGCCGTCGGCGGCCAGCCATTCGGCGTGCACGCCCGCCCCGCCGCCGACGTCCAGCACCCGCAGCGGGGCGGGGCCGAGCAGCCGGCGCAGCACGTCCCGGGTGCGCCAGAACTCCAGCCGGTTGTGCTCGCGCTGCAGCCGGCCCTGTTCGGCCCCGCGGTTGTAGTAGTCGAGGATCTCCGGGCGGACGGTCACGGTGTCGTCGGTCATACGAGCCATCATGATCGTCCGCCCGGCGCCGGTCACCGGGTTTTCGGGCGCCGGCGGTCAGCCCAGGCCGTTGGCCTTCAGCCAGTCGGCGGCGACCGCCGACGGGTCCTCCTTGTCGACGGCGACCCGCTTCATCAGGGCGGTGAGGCCGGCGGTGTCGAGCTTGGCGGAGACGGCGTTCAGCGCGGCCGTGGCGGTGGCGTCCACCCCGGCCCTGTTCACCAGCGGGACGACGTTCTGCACGCTGAAGAGGTTCTTCGGGTCGGCGAGCGCGACCAGGCCGAGCTGGACGATCCGCGGGTCGGTGGTGAAGACGTTGCCGACCTGGACGGTGCCGTCCTTGAGCGCGTTCGCGGTGGTGTCGGCGGTCGGCTTCCACTCCTTGAAGGTCAGCCCGTAGACGTCCTTGAACTGCTGCTCGCGGCGGGACTTGAACTCCGGCGGCCCGCCGACCACCAGGTCGCCCGCCTTCCCGGCGAGGTCAGCGACCGAGGTGAGCTTCAGCCGGTCGGCGGTCTCCTTGCTGACCGTCAGGGAGTCCTTGTCCTCGGCGGCGGCCGGGTCGAGGATGCCGAGTTCGGCGGGCAGCTTGCGCCCCAGCTCGGCGTCGACGGCCTCGGTGCCGGCGGCGGTGGTCTTCGGGTCCAGGTAGGCGAGCAGGGCGCCGTTGTACTCGGGCAGCACGGTCAGGCTGCCGCTCTTGAGCTGCCCGTACAGCACCTCGCGGCTGCCGATGTTGAACTTCTCCTCGACCTTGACGCCCTTGGCCTTCAGCGCCCGGGAGTAGATCGAGGCGAGCAGCACGTTCTCCGGGAAGTTGGCGGAGCCGACGACGACGGTCCTGCCGTCGGCGGGCTTGGCGGATCCGCCGTCGGAGGCGAGCGGGTCGCCCGACGAGGAGGAGCAGGCCGCCGCGCCCAGCGCGAGTGCGGCGGCGGTGAGCGTGCGGACGAGTCGGGCGGTCATCGGGCTTCCTTCGTTCGAGGCGTACGGGTACGGCGGGTGGTGCGGGTGAGCCGGGCCTGCGGCGGCGAGGCGCGGCGGATCAGCGGGGCGAAGAGCAGCTGCGCGGCCACGGCCAGCAGGACGACCAGCAGGGCGCCGCCGACGGTGGCCGGGTAGTCCTTGGTGGCCAGGCCGTCGACGACGTAGCGGCCGAGGCCGCCGAGGCCGACGTAGGCGGCGACGGTCGCGGTCGCGATCGTCTGCACGGTGGCGGTGCGCAGCCCGGCGAGCAGCACCGGCGCGGCGGCGGGCAGGCAGACCTGCCCGAGCACCTGGCGGTGGGTCAGCCCGATGCCGAGCGCGGCGTCCCGGACGGCCGGGTCGGTGCCGCGGACGCCCTCGGCGGCGGCGACCAGCAGCGGCGGCGCGGCCAGCGCCACCAGCGGGACGAGCACGGCGGTGTCGCCGACGCCCGCGAGCAGCACGGCGAGGGTGACCAGGCCGAGCGTGGGCAGTGCCCGGGCGGCGCCGGTCAGCGCGGTCACCACGAAGGTGCCGCGGCCGGTGTAGCCGATCAGCAGCCCGAGCGGGACGGCGAGCACCGCGGCCCACAGCAGGGCCTCCCCGCAGAACACCAGGTGCTCGGCGATCCGGTGGCCGATCGCGTCGGGTCCGCTGCGCCGGGCGGGGGCGGTGAAGAAGGTGGTCAGCCAGCCGAGCCAGTTCACCGGGCACCTCCGGCGGCCCAGGGGGCGAGCAGCCGGCGGGCCAGCACCAGCAGCAGGTCGGTGACGAGGGCGAGCAGCACGACCAGCGCGATCCCGGCGAGGATCGGGGTCGGGAAGGTCCGCTGGAAGCCGTCGACGAAGAGGTAGCCCAGGCCGCCGCGGCCGACCAGGGCGCCCACCGCGGCGAGCGAGATCGAGGAGACCGCGGCCACCCGCACCCCGGCGACCAGGTACGGCACGGAGGCGGGGAGTTCGACGGCGGCGAGGCGGTGCCAGGGCCCGTAGCCGAGGGCGGTGGCCGCCTGCCGGACGTCCTCCGGCACGGCCCGCAGGCCGTCGACGGTGGCGGGCAGCAGCACGGCGAGCGCGTAGCAGGTGAGCGGCACCATCACGGTGGCCCGGGTGGCCAGGCCGGTGTACGGGATGAGCACCACGAAGACGGCGATCGCGGGCAGCGCGTACACCACGTTGAAGACCGCGGCGAGCGGTTGGTAGAGCCGGGGCAGCCGGGCGCAGAGGAGGCCGAGCGGGACGGCGGCGAGCAGGGCGATCAGCACCGGGACGAGGGAGATCACCGCGTGGTCCAGCGCGAGGTCGCGCAGGTAGCCGAGGTGGTCGCCGATCCAGTGCCAGCGGACGAGCGGTTCACCGTCCACCGGCGGGCTCCTCGACGCCGGGCCGCCCGGAAGCGGTCTCCCCGGCAGCGGGCTCCGGGACGGCCGGGCCGAGCGCGGCGAGCACGGCGGCCCGGGTGGCCAGGCCGGTCGCCCGGCCGTCCCCGTCCACGGCGACGGCGGCGCCGGCGGGGGAGAGCACCGCGGCGTCCAGGGCGGACCGCAGGCTGTCGGCGGCGGGGGCGAAGACGGGGGCGGGCCGGCGCTCGCCGTTGCCCTCCCAGGCGGTCGGGCGGCCGCCCGCGTCCACCGCGAGCCGCCAGCCGTGCAGGTCGGTGCCGACGGGCAGCAGCGCGACCGCGGCGGCCGGCCGCAGGCCGAGCCCGCGCAGGCCCCGGTCACGGCCGAGGAAGGCGGCCACGCCGTCGTCCGCGGGCGCGGTGAGCAGGGTGTGCGGGTCGGCGCACTGGGCGATCCGGCCGTGCTCGCGCAGCACCACCACCCGGTCGCCGAGTCGCACGGCCTCCTCGATGTCGTGCGTCACGAACAGCACGGTCTTGTTCAACTCGGACTGCAGCCGCAGCAGTTCCTCCTGCAGGCCGGCCCGGACGACCGGGTCGACCGCGCTGAACGGCTCGTCCATCAGCAGCACCGGCGGATCGGCGGCCAGCGCGCGGGCCACGCCGACCCGCTGCTGTTGTCCGCCGGAGAGCTGGAAGGGGTAGCGGCGGGCGGTCTCCGGCGGCAGGCCGACCAGCTCCAGCAGTTCGGCGGCGCGGGCCCGGGCCGTCCGGCGGTCCCGGCCGAGCAGCCGGGGCACGGTCGCGATGTTGTCCAGCACCCGGCGGTGCGGGAACAGCCCGGCCTGCTGGATGACGTAGCCGATGCCCCGGCGCAGCCGGGCGGCGGGCAGCGAGGCGACGTCCTCGCCGTTCAGCAGCACCCGGCCGGAGGTCGGTTCGACCATGCGGTTGACCATCCGCAGCAGGGTGGTCTTGCCGCAGCCGGACGGGCCCACGAGCACGGTTATTCGGCCGGCCGGGACGTCGAGGTCCAGGCCCTCGACGGCCACGGTGCCGTCCGGGTGCCGCTTGGCGGCGCCCTCGAAAGTGATCACGTGTGGTTCCAGGGTGCTCGGTCGTTCTGATGCGCCGTGAGGTGGTGACGCATGATGCGAATGTGACAAACAAACACCTGATCGAATCCCCGGGGGCCCGTCAGGTCAAACCCGCGGCCGCCGAAAGGGTGGGCAGACCCGCCGCCTCCCACGCGACGTAGCCGCCGTCCAGGTCGGTCGCCCGGTGCAGCCCGAGCTCCCGCAGGCTCGCCGCAGCCAGGCTGGAGGCGTAGCCCTCGGAGCAGACCACGATCCAGTGCACCCCGTGGTCCACCGCCTCCGGGATCCGGTGGCTGCCCGCCGGGTCGAGCCGCCACTCCAGCACGTTCCGTTCGATCACCAGCGCGCCCGGGATGCCGCCCTCGCGGCCCCGCTGCGCCACCGGCCGGATGTCCACCAGCAGCGCCCCCTCGGCCATCGCCGCGAACGCCTCCGCCGGGCCGGGCCGGTACACCCCGGCCCGGGCCCGCGCCACCAGCTCCTCCACCGTCGTCACCACTGCTCCGGTCCCTCCTCCGCGGTGCGGACCAGGCCGCCGGCCCGCAGGTCGTAACGCGTCATCCCGCTCAGCGGCGGCGAGTACGCGTGGATCGTCACGGCCGGCCCGGCCGAGGTGTTGCGCACGTCGTGCAGGTACGCGGCGCCGAACGCCCGCACCGCCCCCGGCGCGACCCGCCGCACCAGCAGCCCGTCCTCCGGCCCGCCCAGCGACAGTTCCTCCAGTTCACCCAGCGCCACCGCGAACGCGCCGCGCGAACCGCCGTGGTCGTGGAACCCGGTGGACTGCCCCGGCAGCCAGCTGATCAGCCACACCTCGTGGTCCTCGGCGCTCACCAGCCGCTCGTACCAGCGGTCCCCGGTGGCCAGGCGCACCCGGTGGATCCAGCGGTCGGGCTGCTCGGCGAGGTCGCGGACGATCGCCCGCAGGGCGTTCGGCGACAGCGGACGGGCGGTGCCGCCGGACTCGGGGGCGGTGCTGTCCGGGCCGGTGGCGTCCGGGCCGGTGACAGCGGTGTCGGGGGCGGAAACGGGTACGGCGAAGTCCAGGCTCATGACGTGTCCTCGGATGACCGGAGGGGCGGCGGGCGCACCGGGCACAGCGGTGCGCCGACCGGGGGAGGGGAGCTTCAGGAGCGGACGGTCCCGGACGGCACCCGACGGATCAGGCGCCGGCCCCGGAGAACGACACGGGGCGAGGAGGAACCGTCAGCGGGCACACATGTCGCTCGCCTGGCGTCGCAGATCGACGTGCAGGCGGCAGACCAGAGCGGTGCCGGGCTTCATGCGCCGATCGTTCACGACGGGGGAGGGGCGCGTCAAGCCGCGTCCACCCGGCGGAAGGCACGCCCGGCCGCCCGGCGCACCGCGAACGGCGGAGCGGCCCGCCCCGGATCGTCCGGGACGGGCCGCTCGGCGGGCGGTGCGTCAGTTGTTCTGCGTGGCGTCGCCGTCCGCCTGCGCGGCGGCGCTCTCCGCCGCGTCCAGCTTCTGCTGCATCTGCTGGGTCTGGCCGTCGTCCTGCTGCGACTGCGCGGCCTTGTCGCCGCCGCCCTGGTGCGGACCGCAGCCCGTCAGCAGCAGCGCGGCGGCCGCGGCGAGGGCCGCCACCGCGGCACCGGCCCGGCGGCTCACTTGGAGCCCGCCGAGGACGAGCCCTGCTTGCCGCACCAGTCGGCGACGGCCTTCAGGTCCTTCTGGCGGAGCTCCAGCGTCGGCACCAGGGTCTTGCGGAAGTCCAGCCGGTCGTTCAGGTAGGTGTACACCTCGGTGTGCCCGGCGGACTTCGCCTCGGCCACCCGCTTCTCCAGGCGGGCCACCGAACCGACCACCGTGGCATCGCCGTTCAGCCGCTTCAGGGCCTTGTCGAGGCGGGCCTGGGTGGCCGGCACGCGCTTGCAGATCGCCTTGGCGCCGTCGCCCTTCGGGGTCTCGGCGGCCTGGGCCGGGGCCGCACCGGCGAGCACGGAGCCGGCCAGGGCGAGTGCGCCGATCGCGGCGGCCTTGCGGTTCATGGGCATGTCGGTCTCTCCTCCGGATACCTGGTTGATCGGACGCCGGGGAGCGTAGGACGGCTTCTTGTGGAAACCCTGTGACCGCCCGGAGCCCGGCCCCGGTGCGGGGCCGCGGCGTTCAGCGGGTGATCCAGTCCCGGCGGGCCGGCAGCACCAGGGTCGGCTCCTCCGGACGCAGCAGCGGCAGCCGCACCTCGAAGCGGCAGCCCGTGCCGTCCGGCCCCTCCGTGACCGCCACCGTGCCGCGGTGCAGCGCCGCCTGCTGCGCCACCAGGGTGAGGCCCAGGCCCGAACCGGGGCTGTCCTGCCGCCGGTGGAAGCGGGCGAAGACCGCCGTCCGCTCCTGCGGCGGCACGCCGGGCCCGCGGTCGTCGACCGTCAGCACCGCCGAACCGCTGCGCCCGGCCCGCAGCCGGACGGCGATCCGGGCCGGGCCGCCGTCCGTCCGGCCGTGCACCGCGGCGTTCCCGATCAGGTTGGCCAGCAGGATGCGCAGCCCCGCCTCCCAGCCGAACACCCGCACCCCGGGCGTTGCTTCGACCTCCAGCCGGGCCTGCGGGTGCCGCCGGCCGGCCTCCGCCGCGGCCGCCTCCACCAGCTCGCCCAGGTCGAGCGGGGCGAACGCCGACAGCTCCACCAGGTCGCCGCCGGCCAGTGTCCGCAGCGCGTTCAGCAGGTCCTCCAACCGGCCGTGGTCCTCGGCGAGTTCGCCGACGATCTCGGCCCGGTCGGCGGGCGGCAGGTCCGGATGGGCGGCCAGCACGTCCAGGTTGGTCCGCATCGCCGTCAGCGGGGTGCGCAGTTCGTGCGCCGCCGCGGAGGAGAACGACCGGGCCGTCTCCAGCGCCTGCGCCGTCCGGCCCGCCTGCTCGTCGTAGCGGGCGAGCAGCAGCGAGAACGCGGCGGCGAGTTCGTCGACCTCGGTGACGCCGCTGCGCCGGTGGTCGAGGGAGCCCGCGCCGGTGCGCGGGTCGAGCGCGGCGGCCCGGCCGCTCAGCGTCCGCAGCGAGGCGGTCGCCCGCCCCGCAAGACCGAAGGCCAGCAGACCGGCGGCCGGGGCGGCCAGCACCGCGACCAGCAGCACCCGCCGGCGGACCGCCTTCACCTGCGGGTCGACCGCCGTGGACGGCTGCACCAGCCAGAGCGTGCCCGGGGCCGTGCCGTCCACCGGCACCGCCAGCACCCGCCAGGCCCGCCCGCCGTCCCGCACCGTCGCCGGGCCGGACCCGGCCGCCGGCAGCACCACGGACTCGACCGGCTGCGGGCCCACCGCCAGCCGGACGGCGCCGTCCGCGGCCGCCAGTCTGACCCCGGAGTCCAGTGCGCCGTCCAGCACCTTGCGCTGCTGGTTCTGTTCCGCCTTCGGCCGGTTGCCGGCGCTCGCGGCGAGCAGCGTCCGGGCGTTGGGCAGCACCGCGGCCGCCCGGGCCCGCAGCACCTCGTCCTGTTGGCGCAGCAGGTCCCGGTGGACGAGGCCGAGCAGCAGCAGCCCCGCGGCCAGCACCAGCAGCGGCACCAGCACCGTCACCGACAGGGCGATCCGGGTGGAGAGCTTCACCGGGCACCCCCGTCGGCGGGCACCCGCAGCACGAAGCCCACACCGCGGACGGTGTGGATCAGCCGCGGCCGGCCGCCGTCCTCCAGCTTGCGGCGCAGGTAGCTGATGAAGGTGTCCACGGCGTCGCTGCGCACGTCGAAGTCGTAGCCCCAGACCCGATCGAGCAGCTGGTCCCGGGTGAGCACCAGCCCGGCGTTCCGGACGAGCTGCGCGAGCAGCTCGAACTCGCGCCGGGTGAGGTGCAGTTCGGCGCCCTCCCAGTGCACCTGGCGGGTGGCCGGGTCGACGGTGAGCGGGCCCGCGCGCAGCAGGTCGGACGGGGGCGCGGGGCGGCGGCGGAGCAGGGCGTGCAGCCGCAGCACCAGCTCCTCCAGGGCGAACGGCTTCACCAGGTAGTCGTCGGCGCCGGCCTGCAGGCCGGCGACCCGGTCGGCGAGCTCGTCCAGGGCGGAGAGCATCAGCACGGGGGTGTCGTCGCCGCGGGCCCGCAGCGCCCGGCAGACCTCGGTGCCGCTGAGGCCGGGCATCGACACGTCCAGCACCAGCACGTCGGGGGAGTCGGCGGCGGCCCGGGCGAGCGCCGCCGCGCCGTCCGCGGCCACGCCCACGGTGAAGCCGCTGAGGCGCAGCCCGCGCTCCAGCGAGCGGCGGATCGCGGCGTCGTCGTCCACCACCAGCACCCGGCCGGCCTGTGTGCCCGCGGTCATCGGCGCCTCCTCGTGTCGGGCCCGTCCGGCCCGGGGTCGCCGACTCTCCCACACGCGGGCGGTGGCGGTCACGGCGGGAGCCGGGGCGGGGCCGGGGCAGCGCCGGCACGGGGGGCGGACGGCCCGGGCGGGTGTTCGGGCGGTGTTCGGGAACCGGGCGGGACGTGCCGGACGTCCTTCGGGGCACCGCGGTTCGGCGTTGGACCCCGGAGGGCAAGGAGACAGGTATGGGTTTCATCAGCTGGATCGTCCTCGGCCTGATCGCCGGGGCCATCGCCAAGTTCCTGCTGCCCGGGCGCGACCCGGGCGGCCTCATCGTGACCACACTCATCGGCATCGCCGGCTCGTTCGTCGGCGGCTGGATCTCCTCGACCGTGCTGCACCGGCCGGTGGCCAAGGAGTTCTTCGACCTGGCGACCTGGGTCTCCGCCATCGGCGGCGCCCTGGTGCTGCTGATCGCCTACCGCCTGCTGTTCGGCAACTCCCGGGACTGACCGCGCGCCCCGGTGGGCCCCGCTGCGGGCCCGCCGGCGGCGGATTTCTTCACTCCGTTGCGGGAGCGCTCCCACCAGGGCGGATCCGGCACGGTCTCCCGGTCGTCGAACATCGTCGAAAACTCCTTCTGCGCAAGGGATTACGCCCACGGCCGGGCACGGCTAGCATCTGCCCCGGCCGCGCGGGAGCGCTCCCATATCCGGCGGCCGTCCCATCCTCTCCCACCCGAGAGCACGCGGAGGACCACTGTGAGCACCCCCGACGGCGTCCGACGGGCCGCCCCGGCACCCGGCCGCCCCACCCCGGACCGCCCCCGGCACACCGCCCGCCGAGGCCGCGCCGCAGCCCTGGCGCTCGCCGCCGGCGCGGTGGCCGTCTCGGTGCTGGCCGGCACCCAGACCGGCGCCGGCGCCGCCGTCCAGGGCAGCCTGCCCGCGGACACCCAGTTCTGGAAGGACCCGGCCTCCCAGGTCGTCAAGTGGGTCGCGGCCAACCCCAACGACTCCCGCACCCCGGTGATCTCCAAGCGGATCGCCAGCCAGCCGCAGGGCGTCTGGTTCGCCAACTACAAGCCGGAGACCGTGACCTCGGACGTCCGCGCGATCACCGGCGCGGCCTCCGCGGCCGGCCAGGTGCCGGTGCTGGTGGTCTACGAGATCCCCAACCGGGACTGCGGCGGCGCCTCCGCCGGCGGCGCCCCCGACCTCGCCGCCTACGACGCCTGGGTCACCAAGTTCGCGGCGGGCCTCGGCAGCGGGCGCTCGGTCGTCGTCCTGGAGCCCGACTCCATCGCGCTCACCACCTGCCTCTCCGCCCAGCAGCAGACCGACCGCTTCGCCTCGCTCTCCCGGGCCGGCGCGGCCATCCACGCGGCCGCCCCCAACGCCAAGGTCTACCTGGACGGCGGCCACTCCACCTGGAACAGCGCCTCCGAGCAGGCCAACCGGCTGCGCAGCGCGGGCATCCTCACCAACGCGGACGGCTTCTTCACCAACGTCTCCAACTTCAACACCACCTCGGGCGAGGTCGGTTACGCCAAGTCCGTGCTCTCCGCCCTCGGCAACCCGGCCAACCTGCACGCCGTGATCGACACCAGCCGCAACGGCAACGGCCCGGCGGGCAGCGCCTGGTGCGACCCGACCGGCCGGAAGATCGGCAACTACCCGACCGCGGCCACCGGCGACGCCGCGATCGACGCCTTCCTGTGGGTGAAGCCCCCGGGCGAGGCCGACGGCTGCGCGGCCGCCGCGGGCACCTTCGTCCCGGACATCGCCTACCAGCTGGCCCAGAACGCCACCGACCCGAGCACCCCGCCGACCAGCCAGCCGCCGACCTCGCAGCCGCCGACGTCCCAGCCCCCGACCAGCCAGCCGCCGACCTCGCAGCCGCCGACCGGCAGTGAGGCCTGCTCGGTCGCCTACAAGGCCAACTCCTGGACGGGCGGTTTCACCGCCGACGTGACGGTCAGGAACACCGGCACCGTCGCGATCACCGGCTGGACGCTGAAGTGGACCTTCGGCGGCGACCAGAAGGTCACCAGCGCCTGGAACGCCAAGGTGACGCAGTCCGGCACCGCGGTCACCGCCACCGACCTCGGCTACAACGGGGCACTGGCCGCCGGCGCCTCCACCGGCTTCGGCTTCCAGGCCACCTACGGCTCCGCCAACCCGGCCCCGAGCGCCTTCACCCTGAACGGCTCCGCCTGCACCGTCGCCTGACACCGCGGCACGCCGCACGGCACGGCCGCCGACCGCTTCCCCACCACGGTCGGCGGCTTCTGCGCGTCCGGCCGCGCGTCCGGCCGCGTGCTCAGCGGCAGAGCTCCAAGACCATGTCCTCGAAGTCCGGGTGCCGCCGGGCGGCCTCCGCGGCCACCTCGGCGGCCGGACGGCGGGCGCCCGGCGCCAGGCGCTCCGCGACGGCGGCCGACTCCGCGTTCGGACGGGCCTCCCGCCCCGGGTGCTCGACCGCCTCGCGCGGGCCGGACCCGTCCGCGAGCAGCCACAGGTACGAGCCCAGGTCGCAGGCGACCACCCCGGTCTCGCCCTCCGACCCGAGGAAGACCACCGGCTGCTCGGCCAGCGGCCGCCCGGGGTGCGCCAGCCAGATCGCGCCGTAGCCCCCGGTGCCGTCCTGCCCGAACACCCGGAAGGCGTCCCCGTCCAGCTCCGGGTCGCCCGTCCAGGCGCGCAGCCGGTCCGTGGTCTCCTCGGCGCTCAGGAAGGCGTCGTAGGGCTCGAAGTCCACCCCCTCGCCCTCGTCGAAGTCGAAGCCGATGCCGGCCACCTCGGCGAGGGCGGCGGGAAGGACGCGGTCGTCGTCCGTCATGCCCGCAGGCTGGGCCGCCTCCTGTGCGGGCCGCGGCCGGGGGCTGACGCCGGCCCGGGCCCCGCCGCCCGACGGTCCCGCCGTCAGGGCTGCGGGGACGCCCAGGCGGGGAGGGGCTCGCGGGCGTCCAGCCAGGCGGCGGGGACGTCGGTGAGGCCGGTGCGGGCGGCGGTGACGCCGCCGGCGACGGCGCAGGTGGTGTCCATGTCGCCCCAGCCGCCGAGGGTTTCCCAGAGGGTGTCGGGGAGGGAGTCGAGGGCGCCGGCGGCCGACCAGAGGGCGAACGGGACGGTGTCCTGGGCGGAGAGCCGGGCACCGGAGCCGAGCACGACGGCCGCGTGCCGCACGGTGGTGCCCGCCGGGAAGCGGGCGGCCGTGCGCAGGCCGGACCGGACGTCGCTCTCCGGCAGGTGGCCGGCGACCTCCAGCAGGAACTCCGACCGGCCCGGGGCGGCGGAGCCGCGGCTGCGGGCGGCGAGGGCCGCGGCGACCGCCACCGCGACCGCCCCGGCGGTGGCCTCCGGGTGGTGGTGGGTGGTCCGGGCGGAGAGCCCGGCCTGCTCGGCGACGACGGCGAGGTCGTCGGCGAACCAGGCGCCGAGCGGGGCGACCCGCATCGCGGCGCCGTTCCCGTGCGAACCCTGGCCGCCGAACACCCCGGCGGTGACGGTCCGCCAGTCCGCACCCCCGTGCACGGCCCGCATCACCTGGTGCATCGACGGCCCGTACTTGCGGTGCGGTGCGGCGGTGTAGGCGGCGGCGAACTCGCGGGCGAGGTCGTCCTGCCGCACCTCGCCGCAGCGGTCGAGGTGCTGGACGACGACCAGCGCCATCGCGGTGTCGTCGGTCCACTTCCACGGCCCGGGCCGCGCGATCCGGGCGGCCTGCTCGGCGGCGGCCTCGTCGACGCGCGGCGAGAACCAGCGGTCGCCGAAGGAGTCTCCGAGGGCGAGGCCCTGCAGGCTGTCCAGGGCCGCGGCCGGCGCGCGCATGTTGTCCTCCGGGTGAGAATGACCGATGGCGGCATTCTCCCCGCGGCGGGGCGGCCCGGACCAGCGGATTTCCGGGCCGGTGGATCTCCGGTGCGGCGGGTGCGGGCGTGCGGCGCCGCGTCAGCGGCCGCGCAGGCCCTCCAGCAGGAGCGACCAGAGGGCCTCGAAGTCGTCCTGGGCGGCCGGGCGGGACCACTCGGCGGCGTGCGCCGGGTCGTGGAAGTGCGCGGTGGCGAGGAAGACCGAGCGGGCCACCGGTCCGGCCGGGGCGTCGCGGAACTCGCCGCGCCGGACGCCGTCCTCGACGATCTGCCGGATCTGCGCGACCAGCGTGTCGACGTGCTCCTCCACCGTCCCGCTGACCTCGCCGACCAGCACCATGTAGGTGGCGAACAGCTCCGGGTCCTCCAGCGCCTTCTGCCGCTTGGCGGCGAACAGCGTGGCCAGCCAGCGGTGCAGCCGCTCGGCGGCCGGGCCCGGCTCGGCGGCGATCGCCGCGAGTTCGTCGTGGGCCCGGTCCAGCCAGCGCTGGGTGACGGCCTCGCGCAGCGCCGCCTTGCTGGGGAAGTGCCGGTAGACGCTGCCGTGGCTGACGCCGAGGGCGCGGGCGATGTCGACCACGGTGGCCTTCGCCGGACCGAACCGCCGCAGGACGTCCTCCGCCGTGCTCAGGATCTGCTCGGCGGTGAGTGCGTTGTCCGTGGCCACGGGGAGGTCGTCCTTCGGTGTCGGTACGGCGGGCGGCTGCTCAGCGCTCGCTGTCCAGCATCGCCATCTGTGCCGCAGCGTACCGGTCGCCTGCGGCCGACCCCTCCGGCACGGCGGCCTCGATCGCGGCGAGGTCGGCGGCGGTGAGGCGGACGTCCAGCGAGCCGAGTGCCTCGGCGAGCCGGTCGCGGCGGCGGGCGCCGACCAGCGGCACGACGTCCGCGCCGCGGGAGGCGACCCAGGCGATCGCGGCCTGGGCGACGGTGGCGCCCTTCGCCTCGGCCACCGAGCGCAGCGCCTCGACCAGGGCCAGGTTGCGGGTCAGGTTCTCGCCCTGGAAGCGCGGGCTGTGGCCGCGGAAGTCGCTCGCGCCGATCTCCCGGTCGGCGTTCCAGTGGCCGCTGAGCAGGCCGCGGGAGAGCACCCCGTAGGCGGTGATGCCGATGCCGAGCTCGCGCGCCACGGGCAGTACCTCGGCCTCCAGGGACCGGGAGAGCAGCGAGTACTCGATCTGCAGGTCGCTGATCGGGTGCACGGCCGCGGCGCGGCGCAGCGTCTCGGCGCCGACCTCGGAGAGGCCGATGTGCCGGACGTAGCCGGCCTTCACCAGTTCGGCGATCGCGCCGACGG
The DNA here is from genome assembly GCF_040702125.1 of Kitasatospora sp. NPDC085895. Classification (NCBI taxonomy): domain Bacteria; kingdom Bacillati; phylum Actinomycetota; class Actinomycetes; order Kitasatosporales; family Streptomycetaceae; genus Kitasatospora; species Kitasatospora sp. NPDC085895. Next base: position 73,824 of record NZ_JBFBJY010000004.1, read on the forward strand.
TCTCCTCGATCGGCACGTCCGGGTCGAGCCGGGCCGGGCGGTAGACGTCGACGTGGTCGGTGCGCAGCCGGCGCAGGGTGTAGGCCAGGGCGGACTTGGTGGCGGCCGGGCTCGCGTCGTAGCCGAGCCAGCTGTCGTCCGGGCCGCGCTGGGCGCCGAACTTGACGCTGATCTGCACCGTCTCGCGGTCGCGGCCGCGGAGCGCCTCGTGCAGCAGCAGCTCGTTGTGGCCCATGCCGTAGAAGTCACCGGTGTCCATCAGGGTGACGCCGGCGTCGAGGGCGGCGTGGATCGTGGCGATCGACTCGGCCTCGTCGGCGGGGCCGTACAGGTCGGACATGCCCATCAGGCCGAGGCCGAGGGCGGAGGTCTCCGGGCCGGTGGTGCCGAGGGTGGTGCGGGCAGGCGCCGTGGGCGTGGTGGGCATCGGGGCTCCCGGGGTCGAGGGCGGAGTGCGGTGACGATTCGACTATGGCATGTCGGATGACAGATTTCAATATCTGTCATCCGATGGCCGGCGTGGGTGCGAGGCGGGGGTGACCGATATCAAAGGCTGATCGGCCGTCACCCGTCGGACGTGGATCGGCCGCCCGCGGGCGGTTCGGACTGCCGAAGCGACACCGCAGGTCCATCGTGGGGACCGGGACGCGCGCACCCGTCGCGGGACGGGCCGCGCAGCACCGGGCCACCTCGCACGAAGGTGATCGGGTCTTCTAGGCTCACTTCCCGAGCCTCCCCGGTTACCGGTGCCCGGCCGCACCGCGCACCGGGGGCGCCGTCCACGGACCCCGGACGCCGGGGCCGCCGGAGCGAGCGAGGAGGACGACGTGTCACCCAGTCCGAGGTTGCACCATCGACCGCTGCCCGACCGGACACCGGTCCCGGCCGCCGCCCGACCCCCACGGCCGCCACAACCCCGGTCGGCCGCCCCGACCGCCCCGGGTTGTGGAGGTGCGAGGTGAGCCCGCATACCGTCCTCCCGGCCGAGCCGGGAACGGCACCGGCCGGAGCGGCGGCCGGACAACCCGCGGCCGACCGCGCCGCCGACGGCGAACCCGCGAATACCGCGGCGGCGCCCGCCCCGACCCGGACCGCCGACCCGGCGGCCCCCGCAGCCGCACCCGGCCTGCCCGCCCTGCCGGGACTCCCGCAGGCGCTCACCACCCGGGCCCGCACCCTCGCCGGCGCCGTACGCCGCCGCTGCGCCGCCCTCGCCGCCCTGGAGTCGCCCAGCGGCGACGCCCCCCGACTCGACGCCCTCGCCGAAGAACTGTCGGCCGGCTTCCGCGCCACCGGCGCGCGCGCCCACCGCGAGAAGGGGCCGGCCGGCGACCACCTGGTCCTGGAGTGGCCCGGCCGCGAGGAGTCCCTGCCCCACCTGCTGGTGGTCGGCCACCACGACACCGTCTGGCCGGCCGGCACCCTCGCCGACTGGCCGGTCGAGGAGGAGGACGGCCGGCTCAGCGGCCCCGGCGTGCTCGACATGAAGGCCGGACTCGCCCTGCTGGAGGGCGCCTTCGCTCTGCTCGCCGACCTCGGACAGCGCCCGCACCGGACGGTCCGCCTGGTGGTGGTCTCCGACGAGGAGGTCGGCAGCCCGGACGGGCGGCGCCTGGTCGAACGCCAACTCCCGGGCGCCGCGGCCGTCCTGGGCCTGGAGCCGTCCCACCCCGACGGCCGGCTCAAGACCGCCAGGCGCGGCTCCACCCGCGTTCTGCTCAGCGTCACCGGGCGGGAGGCGCACGCCGGCAACAACGCCGCCGAAGGCGTCTCCGCCGTCGACGAACTGGTCGACCAGCTGGTCGCCGTCCGCGGGCTCGGCCGGATGCCCGGCACCGAGCTCAACACCGGCCGGATCACCGGCGGCACCCGCGCCAACGTGATCGCCGGCCGGGCGGAGGCCGAACTCGGCCTGCGCTTCGCCACCGCCGAGGCGCAGCGCCGCGCCCTCGACACCCTCTCCCACCTCACCGCGCTGCGGCCCGGCGCCAAGGTCCGCACCGAGGTGCTGTCCAGTCGGCCGGCCTGGCCCGAGCGTCCCGTCAACCCGCTGCTGCGGCACGTCCGTTCACTGGCCGCGGCGCTCGGCGAGCAGCTGGACGGCGCCCCGGCCGGCGGCGCAGGCGACACCAACCTCGCCGGCGCCCGCGGCCTGCCCACCCTGGACGGCCTCGGCGCCGTCGGCCGCGGTCCGCACGCCCGGCACGAACACGTGCTGGTCGACCAGTTCGCCCCGCGGATCGCCCTGCTGGCGGCGCTCCTCGCCGTACCGCTGCCCCGCCTGCGCGACCGCGCCTGATCCCCCCGGCCCCGGTCCGGGCGGTGACCCCGCCCGGACCGCCCGCCCGGGCCCGCCGGGTCCTCCGTGCACGGACCCGCCCGGCCCCCTGCCACCCGCGCCCGCCCGGCCGCTCGCGCCCGGCGCCGCGGCGCCCCGTTCCCCCGCCCTCCGCGACCGCCGTGGACCGTGCCTTGTCAGGCCGGGGTCCGGCCGTACAGAATGGGACCGACCGAACGGTCAGTCGGGAGGTGGGTGGAGTGACGGCGACGGAGCTGAGCGAGGCGACCCTGGAGGGGCGCTTCGACGCTGTGGTGGGTGCCGAGCAGCGGATCGAACCGCGCGACTGGATGCCGGACGCCTACCGGGCGACCCTGGTCCGCCAGATCGCGCAGCACGCGCACTCGGAGATCATCGGCATGCAGCCGGAGGGCAACTGGCTCACCCGGGCCCCCTCCCTGCGCCGCAAGGCGATCCTGCTCGCCAAGGCGCAGGACGAGGCCGGCCACGGCCTGTACCTGTACGCGGCCGCCGAGACCCTCGGCGTCGACCGGGCCGAGCTCACCGAGAAGCTCATCAGCGGCCGTCAGAAGTACTCGTCGATCTTCAACTACCCGACGCTGACCTTCGCCGACGTCGGCGTGATCGGCTGGCTGGTGGACGGCGCCGCGATCTGCAACCAGGTGCCGCTGTGCCGCTGCAGCTACGGCCCGTACGCCCGGGCGATGGTTCGCATCTGCAAGGAGGAGTCCTTCCACCAGCGGCAGGGCTACGAGCTGCTGATGACGCTGATGCGCGGCACCGACGCCCAGCGCCGGATGGTGCAGGACGCGGTCGACCGCTGGTGGTGGCCGTCGCTGATGATGTTCGGCCCGCCGGACGACGACTCCCCGAACAGCGCCCGGTCGATGGCCTGGCGGATCAAGCGGCACTCCAACGACGACCTGCGCCAGCGCTTCGTCGACATGACCGTGCCGCAGGCCGAGCACCTCGGCGTCACCCTCCCCGACCCGGCCCTGAGCTGGAACGAGGAGCGCGGCAGCTGGGACTTCGGCGAGCCCGACTGGTCGGAGCTCAAGAAGGTGATCACCGGGCAGGGCCCCTGCAACGCGCAGCGCGTCGAGCGCCGCCGGGCCGCCCACGAGGACGGTGCCTGGGTCCGCGAGGCGGCCCTGGCGTACGCGGAGAAGAAGCGGAGCGCACAGTGAACGCGAACCGGGCCGGCTGGCCGCTCTACGAGGTGTTCGTCCGCCCGCGGCGCGGCCTGAACCACGTCCACGTGGGCTCGCTGCACGCCGCCGACGACCGGATGGCGCTGCTCGCCGCCCGCGACCTCTACACCCGCCGCAACGAGGGCGTCAGCCTCTGGGTGGTGCCCTCCGCCGCGATCACCGCCTCCACCCCGGACGAGCAGGACCCGTTCTTCGCCCCCAGCGGCGACAAGGTCTACCGCCACCCGACCTTCTACGACATCCCCGAGGATGTCCCGCACATCTGAGCCCGCTCCGTCCGACCAGGGGATGCCGACATGACCGACGACCACGTGTACCTGACGCTCAGCGAGGCCGGGCCCGAGCCCGAGGGCGAGGCCCGCTGGGCGTACGGCACCGGCTTCGCCGACCCGCTGCTCGGCGTCGACACCGCGCTGCCGGACGGCGTCGAGGGCGCCGACCTCGCCGCGTACTGCCAGATGCTCGGTGACGACGCCCTGGTGCTCTCCCAGCGGCTCATCGAATGGTGCACCCGGGCGCCCGAGCTGGAGGAGGAGGTCGCCCTCGCCAACCTCGGCCTCGACCTGCTCGGCCAGGCCCGCCGGCTGCTCACCCGGGCCGGCCAGGCCGACGGTTCCGGCCGCACCGAGGACGACCTCGCCTACTGGCGCGAGGACCACGAGTTCCGCAACGTCCGGCTGGTCGAGGTGCCCAACGGCGACTTCGCGCACACCGTCGCCCGGATCCTCGCCTTCGCCACCGCCCGGCAGGCCCTCTACCAGCGGCTCGTCCACCACGCCGACCCGGTGCTCGCCGCCGTCGCAGCCGCCGGCACCAAGGAACTCGCCTACCACCGCGAGTGGGCCCAGGAGTGGCTGCTGCGCCTCGGCGACGGCACCCCGTACTCGCACGAGCGGATGCAGGCCGGCCTCGACGCCGTCTGGCCGCTGCTCGACGAACTCTTCACCCCGCACCCCGTCGAACTGCGGCTCGGCACCGACCCGGCCGCCCTGCGCGTGCCCGTGCTGGCGCTGCTCGCCGACGACATCGCCGAGGCCACCCTCACCGTGCCGGACGCCGCCCCGCTAGCGTACGTCGGCGGCCGGGCCGGCCGCGACGGCGTCCACACCGAGGCCCTCGGCCCGCTGCTCGCCGAACTGCAGGTCGTCGCCCGCGCCCATCCGGGGGCGACATGGTGACCACCACCACCCGCGCCTGGGAGGCGGCCGCCGCCGTCACCGACCCCGAGCTGCCCATGCTCACCCTCGCCGACCTCGGCGTGCTCGCCGACGTCGAGGAGAGCGGCGACGCCGTCACCGCCTGGCTCACCCCCACCTACTCGGGCTGCCCCGCCGTCGCCGAGATGGCCGCCGACGTGGACGCCCGGCTGCGGGAGGCCGGCTACACCGACGTCACCGTGCGGCTGCGGCTCGACCCGCCGTGGTCCACCGACCTGATCAGCGACGAGGGCCGGCGCAAGCTCACCGAAGCCGGCATCGCACCCCCGTCCGCCGGCGGGCCGCCCTCCGGCGGAGTGCTGCGGCTCGGCCCGACCCGCCGCGCGGTGACCTGCCCGCAGTGCGGTTCCACCGACACCGAGGAGCTCTCCCGTTTCGGCTCCACCGCCTGCAAGGCGCTGTGGCGCTGCCGCAGCTGCCGCGAGCCGTTCGACCGGATCAAGGAGATCTAGATGGCCGTCCGCCGCCCGACCTTCCACGAGCTGCGCATCGCAGCCCTGGAACCGCTCTGCGAGGACGCCGTCGCGGTCACCTTCGAGGTACCGGACACCCTCGCCGAGGACTTCGCCTTCCGGCCCGGCCAGACGCTCACCCTGCGCCGCATCGTCGACGGCGCCGACGAGCGCCGCTCGTACTCGCTCTGCTCGCCCGTCGGCGGGTCGCTGCGGATCGCCGTGCGGGAAGTGCCCGGCGGGCTGTTCTCCCGCTGGCTGGTCCGCGACGCCCGGGTCGGCGAACCCGTCGAGGTGATGCCCCCGACCGGCCTGTTCACCCCCGAACTCGACGAGCCCGCCGAACACGTGCTCATCGCCGCAGGCTCCGGCATCACCCCGATGCTCTCCATCGCCGGCTCCGTGCTCGACGCCCACCCCGGCTCCCGCGTCACCCTGCTCTACGGCAACCGCCGCAGCGACACCGTCATGTTCTCCGACGAGCTCGCCGACCTGAAGGACCGCCACCTCGGCCGCTTCCAGCTCGTCCACGTCCTCTCCCGGGAGAGCCGCGACGCCGAACTGCTCAGCGGCCGCCTCGACCCGGACCGGATGAAGGCCCTGATCGGCGCCCTCCTCGACACCCCCGAGGTCGACCACTGGTGGCTCTGCGGTCCCTACGGCATGGTCGTCGGCGCCAAGCACCTGCTCACCGAACTCGGCGTGCCCGCCGACCGGGTCCACCAGGAGCTCTTCCACGCCGAGGACGAGCCCGAGTACGAGCGGGGCGAGGAACAGCCCGTCTCCGGTGACCTCAGCGAGGTCACCGTCGTCCTCGACGGCCGGTCCAGCGTGCTCGCACTGCCCCGCGACCGCTCGGTGCTGGACGGCGCCCAGCGCTCCCGCCCCGACCTGCCGTTCGCCTGCAAGGGCGGGGTGTGCGGCACCTGCCGCGCGCTGGTCTGCGACGGCGAGGTCGAGATGCGGCGCAACTTCGCCCTGGAGGAGAAGGAGGTCGCCGCCGGCTACGTCCTCACCTGCCAGGCCCGCCCCGTCACCGACAAGGTCACCATCGACTTCGACCGGTAGGAGCTTTCGGAGTAGGGCAACCCCTCAGAGGCGCGTGGGGGCACCTCCCGGCCGAAGGCTGGGGGAGAACTGTGCAATCGGGACGTGAGGCAACCACCCAGGGGCGCGGGGGACTGCGCGATTCGGATGCGGGTCACCGTACGGATCAGGGGTTGGCCCGAAGTGTCGTGACGCCCACCCTCGGACTGCGCGGTTCCCCGCGCCCCTGGGCGGTACCCCGGATGCCCGCGTGAGGGGGCCGCCCCTGGGCGGGTGTCCCGAGCAGTTCGGCGATGGCGTTGGCTGCCGTGCGGCCGGCGCGGTTGGCTCCGACGGTGCTGGCGGAGGGGCCGTAGCCGACCAGGTGGATCCTCGGGTCGGCGGCGGCGCGGGTGCCCTCCATCCGGATGCCGCCGCCGGGCCCCCGCAGGCCGAGCGGCGCCAGGTGCGTCACCTCGGGCCGGAAGCCGGTCGCCCAGACGACGGCGTCCACGTGCTCCTCGACGCCGTCCCAGACGGCGCCGTGCGCGGTCAGCCGGTCGAACATCGGCCGGCGTTCGAGCACGCCCAGCTCCTCGGCCCGCCGGTACGCCACCGACGGGCCGAGTCCGGTCACGCTCACCACGCTCCGCACCGGCAGGCCCTCCCGGACCCGCTGCTCGACCAGGGCCACCGCGGCCCGCCCGGCCTCGGGGGTGAACGGGCCGTCCCGGTAGACGGGCGGCCGCCGGGTCACCCACACCGTCTCCGCGACGGCGCCGACCTCGGACAGCACCTGGATCGCGGAGGCGCCGCCGCCGACCACCATCACGCGCTGCCCGGCGAACTCCTCGGGCCCGCGGTAGTCCGCGTAGTGCAGCTGCCGGCCCTCGAACCGGCCGGGGTAGTGCGGCAGGAACGGCCTGGTCCAGGTGCCGGTGGCGTTGACCAGTGCCCGTGCCGTCCAGTCGCCGCGGTCCGTCTCGACCCGGAGCCGGCCGTCCGGCAGCGACCGGACGGCCCGCACCCGCACCGGCCGCAGCACGGGCAGTGCGTGCTTCGCCTCGTAGGCCGCGAAGTATCCCGGGACGACCGTGTTGGCCGGTGCCTGCGGGTCGACGGCGGGCAGTTCGAAGTCCGGCAGGTCGTGGAACCCGTGCACGGTGGCCATCCGCAGCGAGGGGGAGCGGTGTGCCCAGGCGCCGCCCGGGGCGGTGTCCGCGTCGAGCACCACGAAGCCGCGGTACGGCTCGAAGCCGCGCCGCCGCAGGTGGTACGCGGCGGACAGGCCGGCCTGCCCGGCGCCGATCACCACGACGTCCACCTCGCGCGGCACGCCCCAGGTAGTTTCGACTTCAACGGTCATGCCTGTGGAACATTGCACAAGCCGCACATGTTCCGGCAGGCACGCCGACGGCCCGGACCCACCCGTCCGGCGGGACCGGGCCGTCGACGGCGGGTCAGCCGAGGGGGACGATCCGGGCGGCGGTGCCGTAGGCGCAGATCTCCGTTCCCACGTCGGCGGCCTCCGACACGTCGAAGCGCATCATCAGCACCGCGTTGCCCCCGCGCGCCTTCGTCTGCTCGATCAGCCGGCTCATCGCCTGGTTGCGGCTCTCCACCAGGGTCTTGGTCAGGCCCTTCAGCTCGCCGCCGACCAGCGACTTCAGTCCCGCGCCGATCTGCGAGCCGATGTGCCGGCTGCGCACCGTCAGGCCGAAGACCTCGCCGATCACGTGCTCGACCCGGTGCCCGGGCACGTCGTTGGTGGTCACCACCAGCACCTCGGCGTCCGGGCGCTGCCCGCCGCCGTACTCGTCGATGTTTCCCATGCCCCCACCATCGGTGACGGGCCGCGGGAAGCCGCCCCGGCTCGCCGGTGGGCGCCCGATCCTCGTCCGATAGGGTCCTCCGCCATGGGAATCCCGCCGTGCTGAAGGCCGTGCTGCAGGGCATCGGCCTCGGGCTGCTCGTGATCGTCATGGCGGTCGGCGACACCGTCGCGTGGCCGTCGCGGCCCGGAGCCGGCGAGTACCCCTCGCGCACCGCGGACGCCCGGCTCGACCGGCTCGCCGGCGACCCCCTGCTCGACGCCCTCGCCACGGCCCTCGGCAGCACCGCCGCGGCGCGGAGGTGGCCCTGCCGGGACACCCCGCACGGCCGGATGCCGCCCACGGTCACGGCCGACTACACCGGCCCGCGCACCGCACCCACCGAGCAGCGGCTCCGCCACCTCGCCGCGCGGACCGGCTGGCGGCACGAGACCACCACCGGCGGCGGCCCGTGGTCCTCCGTCGGCCTCACCAAGTCCTTCGACGGCTGGCGCAGCAGCGCCACCGTCACCGTCGAGCCGTCCGCCGTGCACGTCGAACTGGACGCCTCCGAGGACGACGGCTGCCCCTGAGGGCCACCACCGGCCCACTGCCGGGGCGGCGCCCCGGCGCGCGCCGCCCACCACGCGGAAGAAGGTGGCGGACACCGGTGATTCCGGGGCCGCCCTGGCCGTACTGTAGGCGCATGGGCGAGCGAAGCGATCATCCGCAGGGGCCGGGCGCGGCGGAGGACTCCGGCGCGCAGGAGATCGAGGCGACGGTGGTGCTCGGGATCCGCATCACCGACTGGCCGGCACTGCGCGCCGCCGCGCTGGCGGCCGTCGACGAGCTGGACTTCGACGGGGCCGACCCCGTCGGGCAGCGCAGCGAACTGCTCCGCGAGGTCGCCGACGACCCGAACGCGGCGCTCGGCGTGCTGCTCCACCCGGACCGGCTGGTCGCCGCCGTCCCCGGCATCGAGGCGCTCGGCGGCACCCTGGAGATCAGCGTCACCGACGACTTCGCCCCCGACTTCGCCGAGCTCTTCCCGCTCGACGGCGAGGACGGCGAGGGCGCCGACTGGACGCTCACCCCGCGCACCGCCTGTCTGCTGCACACCCAGCTGGTCGGCCTCGCCGACGCCGCCTACGACGACCTGGAGGAGCACGAGGACGAGCCCGTCACCGAGGGCGACGAGCCCGACTGGACGGTCTACGCCCGGCTGCCCCGCCGCACCTGGTCGATGCACCGCACCTGGCGTCGGGCCCTCGCCCGCACCTTCGACGACCTCGCCGAGGACCTCTCGCTCGGCGAATGGCCGCTGCCCCGCTGCCTCGCCGAGGAGGTGGCGCTGCGGATGGCCCTCGCCGACGCCCGCAGCCTGCTCGGCGCCCAGCCCGAGTCCGTCGCCGACATGATGGGCGACCTGCCCGCCGACCTCTACGACTACGACTGGGACGGCTGCGCCGACGAACTCTTCGGCGTCTACGGGCCCGACGAGGGCGACCCCGACCTGGAGACCGCCGACCGGATCGACCAGCTGCTGGCCGCCACCCACCCCGAGGGCTGGTTCCTCGGCTACGAGGACGCCGAGGAGCGCGACCCCCAGCGCGGATACCGCCGCTGACGCCGCGGCGGCTGCTGGCATGCTGGTGGGGTGAGTTCTCCCTTCGCCGCCCCGAGCACCCCCGACGAGCCCGTCGACCGCGACAGCAAGGAGCAGTACGTGCTGCCCCTGGTCGTCCGGATCGAGCGGGCCGACCCGCCCGCCCGCACCGACGCGCTGGAGACCTCGGCCCGCGCCGTGCTGACCCTGCTCGCCGACCCCCGGGTCACCGACGGGGACGGCGAGTGGGCCGAGCGGGTCGCCGCGTGGGAGGACGCCCGGATCCGCAAGGTCGTCCGGCGGGCCCGCGGCGGCGAGTGGCGCAAGGCCGGCGAGCTGCCCGGGATCACCGTCACCGGCGCCACCGCGGAGGTCCGGGTCTTCCCGCCCGTCCCGCTCGACGGCTGGCCGAAGGAACTCGCCAAGCTCCAGGTCTCCGGCACCGACCTGGACGACCCCGAGGCGCCCGCCGCCCCGGCCGGGGGGCTGCCGGTGCTCTGGCTCAACCCCGATCTGGAGATGAGCGCCGGCAAGACCATGGCGCAGACCGGCCACGCCGCCCAGCTCGCCTGGTGGCGGCTGGACGACACCCGCCGCAAGGAGTGGGCCGAGAGCGGCTTCGCGCTCGCCGTCCGCACCGCCGTCCCCGAGGACTGGGCCGCCCTCACCGAGAGCGGCCTGCCCCTCGTCCGCGACGCCGGATTCACCGAGATCGCCCCCGGCAGCTGCACCGTCGTCGCCGACCACCCCGCTCTCCGGTAGCCCGTGCTCGACTACGACGGCGAGGCCGCGACCTACGACGCCACCCGCGGCGGGGAGGAACGCGCCGGGGCGGCCGCGGCCGCGGTCGAACGGCTGCTGCCGCCCGCCGCGGCCCTCGTGGTGGACGTCGCCTGCGGCACCGGCATCGTCACCGCGCGGCTCCGCCGTCCCGGCCGGACCGTCCTCGGCGTCGACCGCTCCGGCGGCATGGCCGCGGTCGCCGCCGGGCGGCTGCCCGGCCGCGTGGTGCTCGGTGACGCCGGCCGGCTGCCGCTCGCCGGCGGCCGGGCGGACGCCGTCGTCCTGGTCTGGCTGCTCCACCTGCTGCCGGACGCCGGACCGGTGCTCGCCGAGGCCGCCCGGGTGCTCCGCCCCGGCGGGGTGGTGATCACCACGGTGGACAAGAACGCCGCCGCCTTCGGCACCGACAGCGACGTCGCCCGGCTCACCGCACCCCTGCGGGAGGCCCACGGCCGGACGCCCGCCGACGGCCACCGCACGGTGCTGGAGGCCGGTGGCCGTCACGGGCTGCGGCCCACCGCCGAGACCGGCTTCGACGGCACCGGCCAGGGCCGCAGCCCCGCGGACTGGCGCCGCGCCGTCGAAGCCGGCCGCATCCCCTGGGCCACCGCCGCCGGCCCGGACGGCAGCGCCCGACTCTGCCGTGACCTCGCCGCCCTCCCCGACCAGGACCGCCCCCGCCCGCAGCCCCGCTACCGCCTGCTGGCCCTCCAACGCGGCTGACACGCGGTCAGGAGGCGGAGGGAACCGCGCGACCCGGGGTGCGGCCGTCAGGGGGGGTGCCCCCACGCGCCCCTACGGGCGGACCCCTCAGGCCGGGCGGGGACGGGCCGCCGGGCGGGCCTCGGAGACGGCCAGTCCGGTGACCGAGGCGAGCAGCACGGCCGTGCCGGCGGCCGTCGCCGTGGTCAGGTGCTCGCCAAGCAGCAGGACGGCGATCCCCGTCGCGCTGACCGGTTCGATCAGCGCGATCACCGAGGCCGTGGTGGCCCGGACGACCGCGGCGCCCGCGAAGTACAGCGCGTAGGCGAGCGCGGTGGGCACGGAGGCCAGGTAGACCAGCAGCAGCACCGTCCGGCCGAGGCCCGCGGACTGCGGCAGCACCCCCTCGGCGAGGGCGAACGGCAGCAGGCAGACCGCGCAGACCGCGAACGACCACAGGGTGGTCGCCGACGGGCTCTGCGACTCCCCGGCCCGGCCGAGCCGGCGGGTGTACAGGGTGATGCAGCCGTACCCGGAGGCCGACACCAGCGCCCACATCACCCCGGCGGGCCGGACCTCGCCGCTGCCGCCGTCCCCGAGGACGAGGACGGCCAGTCCGGCCAGCGCCCCCGAGACGGCCACGACGCCGGCGCCGCCGAGGCGCTCGCCCATGGTCAGCCGGGCGCCGACCGCGACCAGGACCGGCGCCGACCCGAGGGTCACCACGGTGGCCACCGCCAGGCCGGTCTGCTGGACGGCGACGAAGTACGCGGCCTGGAAGACCGTCAGCCCGAGGCCGTTGACGGCGATCCGGGCGACCCGGCGCCGCAGCGGCAGCACCGCGCCCGCCGGCCGCCGCCGGTCACCGCGCCGGCGCCCGGTGCAGGCCCGGACGGCCAGCAGCAGGACGACGCCGCCGACGGACCGCCAGGAGGTGAGGGCGAGCGGGCCGAGCCCGCTGCCCTGGTACAGCAGCGCGGCGGCCGCGCCCGCGGTGCCCCAGGCCGTCGCGGAGAAGGTGATGTAGAGCAGGCCCCGGCCGACGGGCAGGGCGGAGGGGGTGGACATGGGTGTTCTCCCACAGAAGAGGTCGGTCGCGTGGTCCCGTCCGCGGGCAGCGCCGACCGCCCCGGGGCCTCACCCCGGAGTCACGGTCTTCCGTGGCCTCGCCGCCCGCTCAGGCGGCGGGAGGTGGCAGAACAGCCAGATGCACGGGAGTCACCCTACCCGCCGGCCCGCCCGTCCCCGCCGCGGGCCGGCCGGGTCAGGCGTCGTGCCGCCGCAGCGAGACCAACCCGCCCCACGCGGCGGCCGCCGCCCAGAGCGCCATCACCAGCAGGCCCGTCCAGTGGCCGTAGGGGACGGCCGGGTCGGCGCGGTAGTTCATCGCGTACAGGCCGGCCCGGTCCGGCAGGAAGTACGCCGCTTCGCGGACCCCGGGCACCGCGGTGAGGAAGGTCGTGCCGAGGAAGACCGCGGGCGTCAGCAGTCCCGTCGCGGCGGTGAGGTTGCGCAGCATCGCGGTGGCGCCGAGGCAGATCACCAGCAGCAGCGGGTGGTACAGCACACCGGCGACGATGCTGCGCACCGCCCCGGGCTGCCCGAGGTCCAGGCCCACCGTCGCGGAGGTCGCCAGGTGCGCGCCGGCCACCGAGAGCAGGCCGACGACCAGGCCGACCCCGGTGCCGAGCAGCAGCTTCCCCGCGTAGAACCGGCCGCGCCGCGGCACCGCCGCGAGCGAGGCCCGCACCGTGCCGGAGGCGTACTCCTGGCCGATCAGCAGGATGCCGCTGCAGACCACCGCGACGTGGCCGAACAGCAGGCCGTAGTAGATGCCGCCGGCCGGGTCGTCCTCCAGTGAGGTGTCGACGCGGCCGTACGCGGCCTGCACGGCGGCGGTGATGCCGGTGGTGAGCAGCACCGCGAGCAGCGGGGTGATCCACTGGGAGCGCAGCGTGGTGAACTTGACCCACTCCGCGCGCAGGGCGAACGCCGCGCTCATGCCGCCACCGCCCGGTACTCCACCGCGTCCGCGGTCATCCGCATGAAAGCCTCCTCCAACGAGTCCTGCAGCAACGACAGTTCGTACAGGGCGACACCGTGCCGGGCGGCCAGCGCGCCGATCTCCTCCGGGGCGGCGCCGGAGACCTCCCAGGCGCCGCCCTCCACCGGTTCGGCCGCCGTGCCCGAGGTGCGCAGCAGGTCGGCCAGCTTCAGCGGGTCGACGGCGCGCACCCGGACCCGCGTCCGCCCGTGCCGCGCCAGGAAGGCCTCGGTGGACAGGTCGGCCAGCAGCCGGCCCCGGCCGACCACCACCAGGTGGTCCGCGGTGAGCGCCATCTCGGCCATCAGGTGGGAGGAGACCAGCACCGCCCGGCCCTCACCGGCGAGGCCGCGCAGCAGGGTGCGGATCCACCGGATGCCCTCCGGGTCGAGGCCGTTCACCGGCTCGTCCAGCAACAGCACCGGCGGGTCGCCGAGCAGGGCGGCGGCGACCCCGAGCCGCTGCCGCATGCCGAGCGAGAAACCCCTGATCCGCCGGTCGGCGGCCTCGGCCAGCCCGACCTGCTGCAGCACCTCGTCGATCCGGCGCCGCGGCAGGCCGTTGCTCGCCGCGAGCCAGCGCAGATGGCCGCGGGCCGTCCGGCCGCCGTGCACCGCGTGGGCGTCCAGCAGGGCGCCCACCCGGCGCAGCGGCGCCTCCAGCTCGGCGTACGGGCGGCCGTGCACCAGCGCCTCGCCCGCGGTCGGCCGGTCCAGCCCGAGCACCATCCGCAGCGTGGTGGACTTCCCGGCGCCGTTCGGGCCGAGGAAACCGGTCACCCGGCCCGGCTCCACCCGGAAGTCCAGTCCGTCCACGGCCGTCGTCGCGCCGTACCGCTTGGTCAGGTTCCTGACCTCGATCACCGTCGTACCTCCCCTGGTCGATGCCTCCAGCCAACCGGGCCGGCGGCGCCGGGGGATCCCGCCCGGGAGTGGACCGTCTCCCTCCCGGGAGGGAGGCGGCGCACCGCGCCGAGCTGGGAGGATCGGTGCCGTGCCCCGCTTCCTCGCCCCGCTGCTCCAGGCCGCCACCTACGCGCGCTGGCTGCACCTGATGACCGGGACGGTGTTCGTCGCCGTCGTCCTGCTGGTGTACCCGGGCACCGAGACCGGACGGCCGCTGTGGTGGGTGGTGGCGGTGAGCGCGGCGCTCGACTCGGCGTTGCTCGGCCTCGCCGCGCTGCTGCCGGCCACCCGCCGGGCCGAGGGGGTGCTCGCCGGGCTGCTGCTGGCGCCCGGCCGGGAGGAGACCATCGGCGTCGCGCCGTCCGCGGGCTGGCGCGACCGCGGCCGTACGGCGGGGTGGCTGGTCGCCCGGGTCGGCCTCGGCTTCGCGGCCGGGCTGGCCACCGTCCGCGGGCTGACGACCGCCGTCGACCTGCTGACCGCCCCGCCCTGGGGGCCGCTGCTGGTGCCACCGTTCTGCCTCGCCCTGCTCTGGCTGATCGTCCTCGCCGGACGGCTCCAACTCGCCCTGGCCGTACGGCTGCTGGGCCCCTCGGCGGCGGACCGGCTGGCCGCCGCGGAGCTGCGCGCCGAACGCCTGCTGGAACGCAACCGGCTCGCCCGGGAGTTGCACGACTCGATCGGCCACGCCCTCACCGTCACCGTGCTGCAGGCCGGCGCCGCCCGGGAGGTCGCCGACCCGGCCTTCCGGGAGAAGGCCCTGGAGGCGATCGAGACCACCGGCCGGCAGGCCATGGAGGACCTGGAACGGATGCTCGTCCTGCTCCGCGAGACCCCCGACGGCGCCGCCGCCGAGCGGCCCGGACTCGACCGGGTGCCCGCGCTGTTCGACGCCGCCCGGGCCGCGGGGAGCCCCGTCGAGGCGGCGGTCGACCCGGCCCTCGCCGCCCGGCTGCCGGGCGTCGTCTCCCGCGAGGCCTACCGGATCGTCCAGGAGGGCGTCACCAACGCCCTCAAGCACGCGCCCGGCACGCCGATCAGGGTCCGGGCCGCGGTCGACGCCGGCCGGCTCGACCTGCACTGCGCCACCGCCCTGCCCGCCGACGGACACCGGCAGGGCCGCACCGGCCGCGGCGGCCGGGGACTGCGCGGAGTCCGGGAGCGGGCCGTGCTGCTCGGCGGGGCGGCCGAGGCCGGCCGCAGGGACGGCGACTGGGTGCTGTCCGTCAGCCTGCCGGTACGGTTGGCCGAATGATCGACATCCTGCTGGTGGACGACGAGGAACTCGTCCGGACGGGGCTGCGGGCCGTCCTGGAGGCCCAGGGCGACCTGCGCGTGGCGGGGGAGGCGGCGGACGGCGCCGAAGCGCTCGGCCTGGTCCGCTCGCTGCGGCCGCACGTGGTGCTGATGGACGTCCGGATGCCCGAGGTCGACGGCCTCACCGCGACCCGCGCGATCCTCCGCGACACCGACGCCCCGCCGCGGATCCTCGTCCTCACCACCTTCGAGAACGACGACTACGTGTACGAGGCGCTGCGGGCCGGCGCCGCCGGGTTCCTGCTCAAGCGGGCCCGCCCGGCCGAGATCGTGCACGCCGTCCGGCTGGCCGAGGCCGGCGATTCGCTGCTCTTCCCCGCGGCCGTCCGCCGGCTCGCGGCCGGCCGCAGCGACGCCGGGGCCGCCGCGACCCTGGCCCGCGCCGCGCTGACCGCCCGCGAGGCCGAGGTGCTGCGGCTGATGGCCCGCGGCCTGTCCAACGCGGAGATCGCCGCCGAGCTGGTGCTCGGGGTCCAGACCGTCAAGACCCACGTCAGCGCCGTCCTCGGCAAACTCGGCGCCCGCGACCGCACCCGGGCCGTCGTCACCGCGTACGAGTCCGGCTTCGTCACCCCGGCGTGACGGCACGTCCGCGTGCGGCGCGCCGCGGATGTGGAAAGGCCTGGTCAAGCGGGCGGACCCCGGCGGAGGGAGTGTCACCCCCCGGTCCCATACTGATCCCCGCTCGTGTTCCGTCGAAGAGGGATCCCCATGCTTTCCAAGCGTTCCGTCGCCGCGTCCGTCCTGTGTGCCCTGCTGGCCACCGGTGCCACGGCGTGCAACGGTGACAAGAACGGCCCGGCAGCCGCCCCTGCGCCGGCCAAGCCGTCGGCCAGCCCCGTGCCCACGCTGGCCGTGGACACCCTGACCGCGGACCAGATCTCCGACCAGGCGCACGCCGCGATGGCGGCCCTCGCCTCGGTGAAGGTCGACGGGGAACTCACCGTGGACGGCGGCAAGCTGGCCGTCCACCTGACCTCCGACAAGCAGGGGAACTGCAGCGGCACCGTCGCCTCCCCCGAGGTCGGCCAGTTCGAGCTCCGGCACTCGGGCACCAAGACCTGGCTGAAGGCGGACGAGACGACCTGGAAGAAGGCCGTGGCGAAGGAGCCGGGTGCCACCGCGCAGGACGCCGCGGTCGCCGCCGAACTCTTCAAGGGGCGTTTCATCACCGGCGGCGACAGCCGGGCGGAGCTGGCGGAGGCCGCCATGATGTGCAACCTGATCAAGGGCCTGTTCGCCGACGACAGCGACAAGGGCAAGGAGAAGATCGCCAAGGGCAGCGCCGGCACCACCAACGGTGTGAAGACCTTCGGCCTGACCGTCACCACCGAGGACGGCGAGACCGTCACCCTCCACATCGCCACCGAGGGCAAGCCCTACCTGGTCCGCATGGAGCAGCTCCAGGGCAAGGAGCCGGCCGCCTTCGACTTCAGCGAGTTCGACAAGCCCTTCACCGTGCAGGAGCCGCCGGCCGACCAGGTCGTGGACTTCTCCGTGTTCGAGAAGAAGGTGAAGAAGGCCTGACCTCAGGCCGGGTAGGCGTGGGTCTGGGCGGCCTTGACGGTGGCCCAGACCTCGCGGCCGGGGGCCAGGTCGAGTTCGGCGGCGGCGCCGGGGGTGAGGTCGGCGGCGAGCGGGAGCGGGCCGGTGAGGTCGACCCGGATCCGGTCGCCGTGCAGGTCGAGGCCGGCGACGGTGAGCGGCCAGGCGTTGCGGGCGCTGGAATCGGGGCGGCCGCGGTGCAGGGTCACCGCGTCCGGCGGGAAGGCCACGAACGCCTGGCCGGTGAGCCGCTCGGTGGTGGCGAGGGCGGTGCCGTCCGGCAGGGTGACGGTGTGTCCGTCGGCGGTGCCCCGGTACAGGTTGAGGCCGACCAGCCGGGCGATGTAGTCGGTGCGCGGGTGCCGGGCGATGTCCGCGGGCGTGCCGGACTGCACCTCGCGGCCGTCCTCGATCACCACCAGCCGGTCGGCGAGCACCATGGCGTCCAGAGGGTCGTGCGTGACGAGCACCGCGACGGCCTCGAACTCGGCGAGGTGCCGCCGCAGTTGCGCCCGGACGTCGAGCCGCGTCCGGGCGTCCAGGGCGGCGAGCGGCTCGTCGAGCAGCAGCAGCCGCGGCCGGACGGCGAGCGCCCGGGCCAGCGCCACCCGCTGCGCCTGGCCGCCGGAGAGGCTGCGCGGGCGGCTGGCGGCGTGCTCGGCGAGCCCCATCCGCTCCAGCCAGGGTCGGGCGGCCTCCCGGGCGGCGGCCTTGCGCAGGCCCTGGCAGCGCAGGCCGAAGGCGACGTTGTCGAGCGCGCCGAGGTGCGGGAAGAGCAGGTAGTCCTGGAAGACCACGCCGACCGGGCGCTCCTCGGCGGGGGTGTGCAGGCCGGCCGCCGGGTCCTCCAGCACCGTGCCGTCCAGGGCGAGCCGGCCGTCGGTGAGCGGCAGCAGCCCGGCGAGGGCGCGCAGCGCGGTGGACTTGCCGGCGCCGTTCGGCCCGAGCAGGGCCAGCACCTCACCGGGGGCGGCCGTGAGCGAGAGGTCGAGCGAGAACGCGGCACGGTCGACCCGCAGCAGGGCGTCCAGGGCGGGCGGGGTCACCGGGTGCTCCGGGGGTGGGTCACGGCGTCGACATCCAGCGTTCCCGCAGGCCCGCGAGGACGGCGATCGACACCGCGAGCAGGACGAGGCTGAGCGCGATCGCCGCCTCCGGCTCGGACTCCATCGCCAGGTAGACGGCGAGCGGCATGGTCTGGGTGCGGCCCGGGAAGTTGCCGGCGAAGGTGATCGTGGCGCCGAACTCGCCGAGCGCCCGCGCCCAGGCGAGCACCGCGCCGGCCCCGATGCCGGGGGCGATCAGCGGCAGGGTGACCCGGCGGAAGGCGGTGAGCCGGGAGGCGCCGAGGGTGGCCGCGGCCTCCTCGTAGCGCGGGTCGGCGGCGCGCAGCGCGCCCTCCACGCTGATCACCAGGAACGGCATGGCGACGAAGGCCTCGGCGAGCACCACGCCGGGCGTGGTGAACGGCAGGGTGATGCCGAAGGCCGAGTCCAGCCAGCGGCCGACGATGCCGTTGCGGCCGAGGACGAGCAGCAGGGCGACGCCGCCGACCACCGGAGGCAGCACCAGCGGCAGGGTGACCAGGGCCCGCACCAGCCGCCGGCCGGGCAGCTCGGTGCGGGCGAGCAGCCAGGCCAGCGGCACTCCGAGCACCAGCGACACCCCCGTGGCCGCCGTTGCGCAGATCAGCGAGAGCCTGAGCGCCTGCCACACCTCGGGGCTGGAGAGCTGCTCGGGCAGCGCGCTCCACGGCGCACGCACCAGCAGCCCGACCAGCGGCAGGACGAGGAAGGCCAGGCCCAGCAGGGCCGGCAGGAGCAGGGCGTACGGCACCCGCCCGCCGCCGCGCCGGGCGCGGCGGCGGGTCGCGGCCGGGGCGGGCCTCACGGCGCCTGGAAGCCCGCGGCGGTGAGGGCCCGGGCGGCCTCGGCGGACCGGATGTACGCGACGAAGGCGGCAGCGGCCGGGGCGTTGGGCGCCTTGGCCAGCGCGGCGATCGGGTAGTCGTTCACGGCCTTGGCCGCCTCGGGGAACTCCACACCGTCGATCTTCGCAGCATCGGCCTGCACATCGGTCCGGTACACGAGCGAGGCGTCGACCTCGCCGAGCTCGACCTTGGTCAGGGCGCCCTTGACGTCCTGCTCCAGGGTGACGGGGGTGATGTTCACCCCACCGGCCTGGAGGGCCTTCAGGGCGGCTGCGCCGCAGGGCACCTCCTTGGCGCACAGCGCGACCTTGACCCCGGAGAGGCCCTTGAGGCCGGTGATGTGCTTCGGGTTGCCCCTGGGGACCGCGATCTCCAGCGTGTTCCGCACGAACACCTGGGGCGCGCCCTCGGCGGCCCTGGCGTCGCTGACGGTCTTCATGGTGGCCGGGCTGGCGGCGGCGAAGACGTCCGCGGGGGCGCCGGAGACGATGCTCTGGGCGAGCGCCGAGCTGCCGCCGAAGTTGAAGGTCACCTTCAGGCCGGGGTTGGCGGCCTCGAACTTCTTGCCGAGCGCGGTGAAGGTCTCCTTCAGCGAGGCTGCGGCGAAGACGGTCAGGTTGCCGGAGACCTTGGCGGCCGAGGACGGGGCACCCGCGGAGGCGGCGGAGGACGCCGGCGCGGCGTTGCTGCTCGAGGTGCCGCTGCTGCCGCAGGCGGTGAGGCCGGCGGCGAGGGCGACCGCGGCGAGGGCGGCGACGGCGGAACGGCGTCTTGCGGTGCTCATGGGGGTTCCCCTTCTGCCGCGCCGCTGGGAGGCGCGGAGGTGCGGTGACAACGGCGATCATACTGTCGTAGATGCGGGCCGAACGTCCCCTGTTTCATCGCACAGGCCAGCATGTGGACGCCCCGTCTCTCGCATGTGCGATGCCCCGGGCCGAAAATCCCTGGCCCTGCAGCCGGGCCGCCGCCAGAGTGTTCCCCGTCGTATCGAACGGGGAGGGACACCGATGTCCACACTGCGCGTCACCGCGGAACACCTGACCATCCTGGAGCACCCCAACGCCGACGCCCTGGAGCTGGCGCAGATCGGCCTGTACCGGGCGGTGGTCGCCAAGGGCGCGTACCGCACCGGCGAGACCGCGGTGTACATCCCCGAGCAGGCCGTGCTGCCGGCCGCGCTGATCGAGGAGCTCGGACTGACCGGGCGCCTGGCCGGCTCCAACGCCGACCGGGTCAAGGCCGTCCGGCTGCGCGGCGAGCTCTCGCAGGGCATCGTCTGCCGCCCGGGCGAACTGGCGGACGTCGACCTGGCCGCCGCCGCCGAGAGCGGCGAGGACTTCGCGGAGCGCCTCGGCATCACCAAGTGGCGTCCGCCGGTCCCCACCCACATGAACGGCGACGTCGAGGCCGCCCCCGACCTGCTGCCCTGGGTGGACGTCGAGAACCTCAAGCGCTTCCCGACCGTCTTCGAGCCCGGCGAGCCCGTCGTCGTCACCGAGAAGGTGCACGGCAGCTGCTGCCTGGTCACCTACCACGCCGAGTCCGGCGAGGTGCAGGTCTCCTCCAAGGGCATCGGCGCCCAGGGCCTCGCCCTCAAGGAGGACGACACCAACCTGTACTGGCGGGCCGTGCGCGCGCACGGCGTCCCCGAGGCGGCCGCGGCCCTCGCCGAGCGGATCGGCGCCAGTCGGGTCGGCGTCTTCGGCGAGGTCTTCGGCGCCGGCGTGCAGGACCTCTCCTACGGCGCCTCCGGCCGCACCGAACTCCCCGGCTACGCCGTGTTCGACGTGTCGGCCGTCGTCGACGGGCAGCTGCGCTGGCTCGACGCCGCCGAGGTGCTCGACGGCGAACTGCCGGTGGTGCCCGAGCTGTGGCGCGGACCCTACGACCAGGCCGTGGTGCTGGAGTTCGCCGACGGCCGGGAGACCGTCTCCGGCAAGGAGCTGCACATCCGCGAGGGCGTCGTCGTCCGCACGCAGGCCGAGCGGTACAGCCCCGTCACCGGCGGCCGGGCGATCGCCAAGGCGGTCGGCGGGGCCTACCTCACCCGCAAGGGCGGCACCGAGTACGAGTGACCCGGGCCGGGTGTGTGTGCGGATCGTCACGTCCGGTCCGCACGCACGCCCTACTCTCCTGACGTCCACTCAGTCACCATGGAACCAGGAGAGGTCCGACCCGAGGGGGACACTGTGCAGGCCACCACCCGGACACCCGGCCCGACGGGGCTGCCGCTGATCGGCTCGATGCTCGACCTGACCAGAGACCCGCTCGCCGCCTACCTCGCCGCGCACCGCGAGCACGGCGACGTGGTGCGCTTCACCGCCGGGCCGCCCGGCCTGCGCGTCGAGTTCTACATGGTGTTCTCGCCGGAGGGCGCCCAGCAGGTGCTCGCCACCCGCGCGGCCGACTTCCGCAAGGACAACACCCTGTACGAGGAGGTCCGGCTCAGCCTCGGCAACGGCCTGCTCACCGCCCAGGACGCCGACTACCAGCGCCAACGCCGGCTCGTCCAACCACTGTTCACCAAACGCCGGGTGGACGGCTACGCCGACGCGATCGCCCAGGAGTCCGCCGCCCTCGTCGAGCGCTGGACCGCCGTGCCCGGCGGCGTCGTCGACGCCGCCGAGGAGATGTCCGGCTTCGCGCTGCGGGCCGTCGCCCGGATCCTCTTCGGCACCGACGTGGAAGAGGCCATCGGCGCCGTCCGCCGCTCCTTCCCGGTGCTCGGCGCGTACGTCCGCGACCGCGGCTTCGCCCCCGTCCGGATCCCCCGGCAGTGGCCCACCCCCGGCAACCGCGAGGCCCAGGCCGCCGAACGCGAGCTGTACGCCATCTGCGACGCCATCATCGCCCGCCGCGCCGGACAGGACTCCGACGACCTGCTCGGACTCCTCGCCGCCGCCCGCGGCGAGGACGGCGAACGGCTCGACCCGTCCGAACTCCGCGACCAGGTCCTGATCTTCCTGCTGGCCGGCCACGAGACCACCGCCACCTCGCTCGCCTTCGCCCTGCACCTGCTCGGCAAGCACCCCGCCGAACAGAAGCGCGCCCGCGAGGAAGCCCTCGCCGTGCTCGGCGACCGGCCGCCGCAGGCCGACGACCTCGCCGCCCTGCCCTACACCACGGCCGTGCTGAAGGAAGCCATGCGGCTGTTCCCGGCCGCCGCGGTGATCGGCCGCCGCGCGGTCGCCGACAGCGAGATCGGCGGCGTCCGGATCCCCGCCGGTGCGGACGTCCTCGTCTCCCCGTACGTGACGCACCGCCACCCCGGGCACTGGGAGGAGCCGGAGCGCTTCGACCCGGAACGGTTCACCCCGGAACGGGAGGCCGGGCGGCACCGCTACGCCTGGTTCCCGTTCGGCGGAGGGCCGCGGGCCTGCATCGGCCAGCACTTCTCGATGCTGGAGTCGGTGCTGGCACTGGCCGCCGTCCTGCGGGAGTTCGAGGTCGAGACCGTCGACACCGAGGTCCCGCTCGGCCAGGCCATCACCCTGGAGGCCCGCGGCCCCGTCCGCATCCGCCTCACCCGGAGGTAAGGATTCACCCAGGGGCGTGTGGGGGCGCCACCCGGCCGAAGGCTGGGGGAGAACTGCGCGCGGGGGCGGGTGTCCGGACAATTAGGGTCGAGCCCTGGCCTGTTCGGTGGCCCGCATCCGAATCGCGCAGTTCTCCCCCAGCCTTCGGCCGGGTGGTGCCCCCACACGCCCCTGGTGATGCGCCTCCCTGTTCGGCCAGCCGCTACTTCACGGGGCCGGGTCCTGGCGGTAGGCGCCGCCGATGTCGGTGCGGGCGTAGACCAGGTCCTTCTCGGCCTGGTTGAAGACGATGCCGGGGACGAAGCCGCCGCCGTCGACCCTGGCGTTGCTCCAGGTGTAGGTGTCGGAGGTGGCCTCGGTGGCGGCCGTGGCGGTGCTGTGCAGGCCGGACAGCCAGGACACCGCCAGGCCGCAGCTCACCGCCAGCGCCGTGACGGCCGTCCGGGGACGGGAGAGGACAGGGGGCATGGGGGAACGGACTCCTTCGCGGGCCCGCGAGGGGTGGGGGGCCACGGTCGACGCGACCGTGGGGAGGGATGCCCCCGCGCAACGGGTGGGGCGCGTCGTGCGGGCCGTCGTGGCGTGACCCCAACCGCGCCGGTGCGCGGGCAGAAGGGCGACGTACGAGCCCTGTCCACAAACGGACATGACAGGGCATCGGTCATTCCGGCACACGGGGTCCGCCCATTCGAGCACACCCGCCGGGTTCGACGGGCAGCTTTTCACATCTTCCGGTGACCATTTGTGAACGCTGGGTAGCGTCCACCGCATCCGAGAAGCCCTTCGCACGTGCGAACGGCATATGACCGACCGTCCGGTCACGTCCTTCGGAGGCCCTGATGGGAACCATGAACCACGTCAGCTTCGGCTGGCCGACCCCGGCGCTGTCGTACCTGATGGCCTGCGTCGGTGCCGCGCTCGGGCTGCGGTGTACCCTCCGGGCGCTGTCCGCGAGCGGGCCGTCCCGCCGCAACTGGCTGCTCACCGCCGCCGCCGCGATCGGCTCCGGGATCTGGACCATGCACTTCGTCGCGATGTTCGGCTTCACCGTCGAGGGCACCGAGCTGCGCTACGACGTCCCGCTCACCGTGCTCAGCCTGCTCGTCGCCGTCGTCGTCGTCGGCCTCGGCGTCTTCACCGTCGGCTACGGCCGGCACCGCGGCCGCAGCATCCTGCTCGGCGGCCTCACCACCGGTGTCGGCGTCGCCGCCATGCACTACCTCGGCATGGCCGCACTGCGGCTGCACGGCACCGTCGAGTACGCCCCCGCCACCGTGGTGCTGTCCGTCGCGATCGCCGTGGGCGCCGCCACCGCGGCGCTCTGGGCCGCCGTCGCCATCCGCACCCTGGTGGCCGCAGGCGGCGCCGCCCTGATCATGGGCGTCGCGGTCAGCTGCATGCACTACACCGGCATGGCCGCCGTCCACGTCCACCTGGACCCGGCCCGCACCGACCTCGGCGGCGCGACCCCGATGCAGTTCGTCTTCCCGCTGGCCGTCGGCCTCGGCTCCTTCCTCTTCCTCACCTCCGCGTTCGTCGCACTGTCCCCCACCGCCCAGGAGCGCGCCGCCTACCGCGAGGCCGGCGAACTCGCCATCGAGGACCTCGGCGCCGCCGACCTCGACCGCGCCGCCTAGGGCTTGTCTGACGATTCCCGCCGCGCGCGCGACGCCGGATCTCCCCCAGCCTTCGGCCGGGAGGTGCCCCCACGACCGGACGCACCGCCGCATCGCCCGAGTACGTCCAGTACGAGGCCGATACGGCGGCACGCCCGGTCGGGCGCCCGACGCCGCGCGGCGATGCGACGCGAATCGTCAGACAAGCCCTAGGACCGCCCACCACGGTCACGAGCGCCCCCGACGCCACCGCTCGAAAGGACCCCGCGCCCCATGCGAGCAAGCCGCGGCACCCCGCGCACCGCACCGGCCACCGGACCGAGCTCCGCCGGACGCAGCCCCGGCCCGACCGGGCCCGCCGGCCGGCACCGCGGCCCACAGGCCCGGGAGGAGGCCGCCGACGCCCACGGCCACCCCGCACCGCCGGCGGCCCCGGTCCGCTCCGGCGGGCTGCGGCTGCGCCCCCGCACCGTCCGCGCCAGGATCGTCGCCCTGCTGATGGTGCCGGTCGTCTCGGTGCTGGCGCTCTGGTCCTTCGCCACCGTCACCACCGCCCGCGGCGTCTGGGACACCCTGCACCTCAAGGCCGTCACCCGGACGGTGCTCGACCCCGTCGCCGCCACCGTCACCGGCCTGCAGGCCGAACGCACCGCCGCCGGGCAGCTGCTGGCCGGCGGGCCGCCCGGCCGGGAGAACACGCTGCGCGAGGCCGCCGCCGCGACCGACCGGGCCGCCGCCCCGCTGCACCTCGCCGACGGCTACAACCGGGCCGACGCCGAGGGCCTCGGTGACGAGACCGCCGGCCGGGTCGACGAACTCACCGCCGCCGTCGCCGCCCTGCCCGCGCTGCGCGCCAAGGTCCTCCAGCACCAGGCCGGCTGGCCCGAGACGTACGCCGCCTACACCGCCGCGATCGACCGCGCCCTGGAGGTCACCGGTTCGGTCACCGCCCTGCAGGACCACCGGGTCGCCTCCGACGCCCGGGTGCTGCTGGAGTTCTCCCGGGCCCGCGAACTGCTCGCCAGGGAGGACAGCCTGCTGCGGGCCGGCCAGGCCGCAGGCCGCCTCGACGAGCCCCAGCGGCGCGACTTCGGCGCCGCCGTCTACGCCCGGCGGCTCTTCGAGCAGACCGCCTCCCGCGACCTGCGCCCGGCCGACCGCTCCGCCCTGCAGGCCGTCACCGGCGGCGCGGACTACCGCGAACTCGCGCGCCTGGAGGACGCCGTCCGGGACGCACCCGACGGCCGCGGCGCCCTGCAGGCCGCGCCCGCCGACCGCTGGGCCGATCTCGCCGACGCCACCGCCCGCGGCCTGGCCGACGTGGAGCGGGCCGCCGACAGCGCGGCCGCCGAACGCTCCGACCCGTATGCGCTCGGGCTGTTCACCCCGGCCGGGCTCGCCGTGCTGCTCGGCCTCGCCGCCGTGCTCGCCTCGCTGCTGATCTCCGTCCAGGTCGGCCGCGGCCTGGTCACCGAACTCGTCCGGCTGCGCAACTCCGCCCTCGAACTCGCCGGCCGCACCCTGCCCGCGACCATGCGGCGGCTGCGCGCCGGCGAGGAGATCGACATCGCCGCCGAGGCGCCGCTGCGGCCGCACGGCGGCGACGAGATCGGCCAGGTGCACGGCGCCCTCGGCCGGGTGCAGCGGGCGGCCGTCACCGCCGCGGTGGAGCGCGCCGAGGTGCTGTCCGGGGTGTCCGGCGTGTTCGTCAACCTCGCCCGGCGCAGCCAGGTCCTGGTGCACCGCCAGCTCACCCTGCTGGACGCGATGGAGCGCCGTACCGAGGACCCGGCCGAGCTGGCCGACCTCTTCCGCCTGGACCACCTCACCACCCGGATGCGCCGCCACGCCGAGGGCCTGATCATCCTCTCCGGGGCAGCCCCCGGGCGGGCCTGGCGCAAGCCCGTCCCGCTGATGGACGTGGTGCGGGCCGCCGTCGCCGAGGTCGAGGAGTACGCCCGGGTCGAGGTGCACCGGCTGCCGCCCGCGGCGGTCTCCGGGCAGGCCGTCGCCGACCTCACCCACCTGGTCGCCGAACTCGTCGAGAACGCCACCGGCTTCTCGCCGCCGCACACCAGGGTGCACGTCCGCGGCGAGCAGGTCGGCAACGGCTACGCCGTGGAGATCGAGGACCGCGGCCTCGGCATGGGCCCCGAGGCGATGGCCGACGCCAACCGCCGGATCGAGGCCTCCGAGCAGGTCGACCTCTTCGACAGCGACCGGCTCGGCCTCTTCGTGGTCAGTCGCCTCGCCCGCCGGCACGGTGTCCGGGTGTCGCTGCGGCCCTCCGCGTACGGCGGCACCACCGCGGTGGTGCTGCTGCCGACCGCCCTGCTGGAGACCGGGTCACCGGCCGGTCCGGCCGCCGGGACGGAGCCGGCCGCCGACGCACGACCGGAGGCGGCCCGGACCCCCGCTGCGGCCCCTGCCCCTGCCGCCGTCCCGGCCCCGGAGCCCGAGCTGCAGGACCCGCCGCCCGTCCGCCCGCTGCCGACCGCCGCGCCCTTCGGCGCCCTCGGGGACGACCCGGGCGTGCTGCGGCCGACGCCGTTCCGCGCCGACGGCAGCCGGCCCGCACCGGGCGTCCCCGTGGTGCCGCCCGCCCGCTCCGCACCGCCCGCCCGCCCCGCAACGCCTGCCCCCCTGCCGTTGCCCGCACCGTCGCCCGCACCGGCCCGCCGTCCGGCGGCCGCTCCAGCCCCGGCCGCGTCGGCCGCCGCAGCCGTCCGGCCCGGCGCCGCCGCGGACGGCGAGAGCGGGGGCGACGGCGAACTGCCGCGCCGGGTGCGGCAGGCCAGCCTCGTCCCGCAGCTGCGCGAGGCCCCCGTCCGGCCGCCGACCGCACCGCGCGGGGACGGTCCGCCGGCCGGCCGGAACCCCGAGGAGGCCCGCGCCGCGATGTCCGCCTTCCAGCGCGGCTGGGCCCGCGGCGCCACCGAGCAACCGATCCGACCGAACCCCACCGGAGGAGAGCACCGATGATCGGGACCACGCACCACGCGGGCGAGCTCAACTGGCTGCTCGACGAACTCGTCGCCCGGGTCGCCGAGGTGAGGTTCGCCGTGATGCTCTCCGCGGACGGCCTGGCGATGGGAACCTCCGCAGGGCTCGGCCGGGAGGACGGCGAGCACCTGGCCGCGGTCGCCTCCGGCTTCCACAGCCTGGCCAAGGGCGCCGGCCGGCACTTCGAGGCCGGCGAGGTCCGGCAGACCATGGTCGAGCTGGAGCACGGCTACCTCTTCGTGGCGGCAGCCGGCCAGGGCACCTGCCTCGCCGTCTTCTCCACCGCCGCCGCCGACCTCGGGCTGATCGCCTACGAGATGGCCCGGCTGGTGCGCCGGGTCGGCGAGCACCTGTACGCGGCGCCGCGCAGTACGGCGGGGGGCTGAGACCGATGCCGTACCCGCCGCGCCGCTACCTGCCGGGCAGTCCGTTCGGCTACCCGCCGCCGCCCGACGAGCCCGTCCAGTGGTACGACGACGCGGCCGGCCCGATGGTCCGGCCGTACGCGATGACCAAGGGCCGCACCCGGCCGACCGGGGCGGAGTTCGACCTGATCGCCCTGGTGGTCAGCGACGTCCCCGAGGGCATCGAGGTGCCTGTCGGCCCCGAACAGGCCGTCATCCTCGACCTCTGCCGCGGCAACGCGCTCTCCGTCGCGGAGATCGCCGCCGACGTCGACCTGCCGCTCGGCGTGGTGCGGGTGCTGCTCGGCGACCTGCTGGACGCCGAGTACATCCGGGTCAGCCGTCCCGTCCCGCCCGCCCTGCTCCCCGACGAGCACGTCCTCCAGGAGGTCATCAATGGACTCCGCGCACTCTGACGGCTCCGTGCTCGCCCTGAAGATCCTGGTCGCCGGGGGCTTCGGGGTCGGCAAGACGACGCTGGTCGGTTCGGTCAGCGAGATCCGGCCGCTGCGCACCGAGGAACAGCTGACCGCGGCCGGCCGCGGCGTGGACGACCTGGGCGGGGTGGAGCAGAAGATCACCACCACGGTGGCGATGGACTTCGGCCGGATCACCATCCGCGAGGGCCTGTCGGTGTACCTGTTCGGCACCCCCGGCCAGGACCGGTTCTGGTTCCTCTGGGACGAGCTGGCGCAGGGCGCGCTCGGCGCGGTGGTGCTCGCCGACACCCGGCGGCTGACCGACTGCTTCCCGGCGGTGGACTTCTTCGAGCACCGGGGGATCCCGTTCGTCGTCGCGGTGAACCGCTTCGCCGGCACCCGGGACTTCGGCCCGGAGGAGGTGGCCCGCGCGCTCGACCTCGACGCGGACACCCCGGTGGTGGCCTGCGACGCCCGGCGGCGGGCGTCCGGCAAGCAGGTGCTGGTCGATCTGGTGGAGCACGCGGGCCGGGTGCACGCCGCCCGGCTGCTCGCCGACACCCGCCGCTGAGGCGGCGCGGGCCGGGACGGGCGGCGGCACCGGAGCGGGGCGGGAGGCACCGCAGCCTTCCCGCCCCGCGGTCCGTGCCGCCGGCCGGTGGTGAGGGGCGGGCCGGTGGCCGGGAGTCAGCCGACGGTGAGCACGGCCTTGCCGGCCACCCGGCGCTCGCGGACGGCGGCGAGCGCCTCGTTGATCCGCTCCCAGTCCTCGCGGTAGGCGATCTCCACCGAGAGCGACCCCGCGCCGACCAGCCGGGCCAGCGCGGCGAGGTCCTCGTCCACCGGTGCGCCGGTGACGAAGACGAAGTGCCGCAGGACGGCCTGCTCGTGCCCGCCGAAGAAGCGGAAGAAGGAGACCGGGGTGTCCTCGCCGGAGGAGTTGCCGTAGCTGAACACGGTGCCGCCGGGGCCGACCAGCTCCAGCGCCGCGGTGAGCGAGGCACCGCCGGCGGCCTCGTACACCACCGCGAAGGGGCCCTCGGCCTCGGCCGGGTCGGTGACCACGGCGGTGGCGCCCAGCTCGGTGAGGCCCTTGGCGCGTTCGGCGTTGCGGGCGACGGCGGTGACCTCCGCGCCGGCCGCGGCGGCCAGCTGGACGAGGATCCGTCCGACGCCGCCCGCCGCACCGGTGACCAGCACCCGCCGGCCGAGCAGGGTGCCGGACTCACGGACCAGACGCAGCGCCGTGAGCGCGGCGACCGGCAGGGTGGCGGCCTCCGCGAAGCCGACGGTGTCCGGCAGGGCGGCGACGAAGCCGGCCGGCACGGCGATCCGCTCGGCCCAGGAGCCGTCGGCGAGCGAGAGCGCCACCACGCGCTGGCCGGCGGTGAAGCCGTTCGCGGTCTCCGCGACCACGCCGGCGACGTCCCAGCCGGGCCGCCAGCCCTCGTCGTTGGTGGGCAGGTTGAGGATCTCGCCGCGGTTGACGGAGAACGCCTTGACGTCGACGAGGACGTCGCCGGCGGCCGCGGTGGGTTCGGCGACCTCGCGGAAGGCCACGTCACCGGTGGCAGGGGTGTTGACGATCGCGCGCATGCGGTGTCCCCTCGGACTCGTGGGTTGGTCGGTGCGGTGCGGTGGTGCGGGGACCGGTCAGCCGTCGGTGCTGACCAGGTAGGTGGCGGCGAGGTCCTTGCCGCCGTGGCCCTGCTCGACGGCGCGGGCGAAGCGGGTGGCGACGGCCGCCGCCATGTCCAGCCGCAGCCCGGCGGCCTCGGCCTCGGCGAGGATCAGCCGGGCGTCCTTCGCCGCGGTGGCCAGGCCGAAGGCGGGGGAGAAGTCCCCGGCGGCGACGGCCGCGGCCTTGCCCTGCAGGTAGGGGCTGTCGAGGCCGCCGCCGGCGACGGTCCCGGCGAACACCCGGGCGTCCAGGCCGAGGCCCTCGGCCAGGGCGATCGCCTCGGCGGCGCCGGTGGCGGTGGCCAGCACCCAGCTGTTGACGACCAGCTTCAGCCGGGAGGCGGCCGCGCCCGCCGGGTCGTCGGCCAGCCAGACGGTGCGGTCGGCGACCGCCGCCAGCACGTGGACGGCGGCGGCGCGGGCACGCTGCGAGCCGGCCGCGAAGACCACCAGCCGGCCGGCCTCGGCGGGCTGCCGGGTGCCCAGGACGGGGGCGTCGACCAGGTCGAGGCCGTGCTCGACGGCGAACGCGGCGAGCGGGGCGAAGCCGCTCGGGCCCACCGTGGAGGTCTGCAACCAGACCTGCCCGGCCGTCAGCCCGTCGGCGGCCGACCGGACCACCTCCAGCACGGTCGGGCCGTCGGTGAGCATGGTGATCACGACGTCGGCGCCACGCACCGCCTCGGCGGGGGTGCCGGCGACCGCCGCGCCCGCGGCGGCCAGCGGTTCGGCGGCGGAGCGGGTGCGGTTCCACACCCGGACGTCGAGGCCGGCCCGGCACAGGCTGCGGGCCATGCCGGTGCCCATGATGCCGGTGCCGAGCACGGCCACGGCCGTGCGGCTCACAGCACGCCCTTGGGGGAGTCGCCCTCGTGCAGCTGGCCGAGCACCCGCAGCTCCAGCGGCTCGGCGAGCAGGTCGTCGAGGAGTGCGGCGAGCTCGGTCAGGTGCGGGGTGCCGAGGTGGCGCTCGAGCGCCTCGCGGCCGGGCCAGCGCTCGATGGCGAGGAACACGTCGGGGTCGTCCAGGTCCTGGTGCATGGAGTAGTGGATGCTCTCCTCCTCCGCGTGCGTCGGAGCGATCACCGCACGCAGGCGGCGCTCCAGTTCGTCCCGCTTGCCGGGCTTGGCGACGGCCCGGCCGACCACGGTCACAGTGCTCATGGTGCTCTCCTCCGGTTGTTCACCGCCGAGTCGGCGGTGTGCATGACGATCCGTCATGCGCGGTCGGATCGAAACCGTAGCACCATTCGATATCTGATGGCAGTGGAGGTTCTTTCACTTCCTTCTGCTTGACGATGGATATTCGACATCTTATGGTTTTCCCGAGTCTTACAGTGGCTGCCCCGGGACAGGGGCGCCGTTCCACGAACCGACAGGGAGACCCCCGATGCGCTACCGCTACCTGGGCGACACCGGCCTGGCCGTGTCCGAGCTCTGCTTCGGCGCGATGACCTTCGGCGGAGGTGCCTCCTTCCTCGGGGCGCCCGACCGCAACTGGTCCGAGTTCGGCACCGTCCAGGACCAGGACGTGCACAGCCTGATGGACCTCGCGTTGGACTCCGGCATCAACTTCTTCGACACCGCGGACGTCTACAAGAACGGCATGGGCGAGGAGTTCTTCGGCCGGACGCTGTCGAAGGTCCGCGACCGCGTGGTCATCGGCACCAAGGGTCGCTGGCGGGTGGACGGCGAGGGCCCGAACGACTTCGGCTCCACCCGCCACCACCTCAACGCGGCCGTCGACGCGAGCCTGCGCCGGCTGCGCACCGACTACATCGACCTCTACCACCTGCACGGCTTCGACCCGCGGACCTCGCTCGACGAGACCCTCCGGGTGCTCGACGACCTCGTCCGCTCCGGCAAGGTCCGCTACATCGGCGTCTCCAACTTCGCCGCCTGGCAGCTGATGAAGGCGCTCTCCGTCTCCGAGCGCCGCAACCTGGAGCGCTTCGTCTGCTACCAGGGCTACTACAACCTCGGCGCCCGCGACCTGGAGTGGGAGATCATCCCGCTGGCCCAGGACCAGAAGGTCGGCATCACCGCCTGGAGCCCGCTCGCCGGCGGCTTCCTCACCGGCAAGTACCGCCGCGGCGAGGGCCGCCCCGCGGGCAGCCGGCTCGCCGAGGCCACCCCCGCCGAGTCCGCGCCGCTCACCGACCAGGAGCAGGCGTACGACATCGTCGACGAGATGGCCCGGATCGCCGAGGCGCGCGGCGCCACCGTCGCCCAGGTCGCCATCAACTGGGTGCTGTCCCGGCCGCAGATCACCTCCGCGGTGATCGGTGCGACCAAGCTCCACCAGCTGGAGGACAACCTCAAGGCGATGGAGTGGGAGCTCTCCGCCGACGAGGTGGCCACCCTGGACAAGGTGAGCGAGGCCCGCGTCCCCTACCCCTACTGGCACATCGCCACCGTCGGCGCCGACCGCAAGCTGCCCGGCGACGTCTACCCGGCCTGATCCGACCCCGGCCTGATCCGACCCCGGCCCGATCCGTCCGCTGCCGCGTCCCCGTCGCGGCGGCGGCGACCGCGGCGGGGACCGCCCGGAGCGGCCCCCGCCGCGCAGACCCCGCACCCGCGCGCCGTCCCCCGGCCTCCCCCGTCCGGTGGAGGGCGGTTCGACGTGCCACCCGGACGACCCGCTCTCGCAGGCCCGGACGAACGCGGCCCGCACGGGCCCGCCGGGATTCCCGCGCCGGTCGCGGCCCCGCCCGCCGTGTGAACACTCCGCGGCTCATGGCGGCACCGACCGCCCAGGTCCGAACGCCCGACGTGCCTGTTGCCCCCGCCGCACCCGCTGCGGCCCGCTGCCGCCCTCCGTCCGGCACCACCGACTCCGGCACCACCGGCTCCGGCACCACCGGCTCCCACACCACCGACTCCGGCCGCCCGCCCAGGGCGGCCGGTCCCACCCGACCGCACCCATCCGGAAGGACGTCCACCCATGAGACCCGTCAGAGCCCTGCTCCCCGTCGCCCTCGCCGCCGCCCTGCTGGCCGGCACCGCCCCCGGTGCGCTGGCCGCCCGCTCCGGTGACACCATGCCCAACCTCGGCGACAGCAGCGTCGCCTACACGGTGATCTCCGCCTACGAGCACATCCCGGCCGGCGCGCGCGACACCGTCATCGCCGCCGCCCAGCAGGAGGGCTACGCCTCCCGCCGCCACGAGCCCGGCACCGAGAGCGTCCACGTCGTGCCGGACCCGGACCACCCCGACCGGATCGTCGTCGCGGAGACCTTCTCCTCCGCCGCCGCGCACCGTGCCCACCGCCGCGGCCCCTACGCCCGGAACTTCGCGGCCCTGCTCGCGGCCTTCGGCGTCACCGGCCCCGCCACCACCGTGGCCAACTACTCGCTCGCGACCGACGACGGCACCGGCCGGGTCGCGCCCAGCGGTGGCGACGACGGCCACGTGTTCACCGTGGTCGCCGAGTTCACCAACGTGCAGCCGGCGTACCGGGAGGAGTTCCTCAAGGTCGCGAAGGCGGACGGCTACCTCTCGCTGACCGGCGAACCCGGCACCCTCGGCTTCCACTTCGTGCCGGACCCGGCCGACCCGACCCGGTTCGTCTTCCTGGAGACCTTCACCGACGAGGCGGCCTTCACGGCCCACCTGAACGGCACCCCGGCCGCCGCCTACCTGGACGTGGTCGCGAAGGGCCACATCGTCGGTCCCCAC
Source organism: Kitasatospora sp. NPDC085895 (assembly GCF_040702125.1). NCBI lineage: Bacteria > Bacillati > Actinomycetota > Actinomycetes > Kitasatosporales > Streptomycetaceae > Kitasatospora > Kitasatospora sp. NPDC085895. Next base: position 107,011 of record NZ_JBFBJY010000004.1, read on the forward strand.
TTCTTCGTCACGCTGGCGACCACCGGCTTCGACAAGCCCGGCGGCTGGTCCGTCCCCAACCGCAAGGCGTAGGAAGACCCTTCGGCGGTGCGAGCCGGCCGCCCCTGCGCCCGACCCGGAGCCACTCCGCCTGATCGACCGTCAGCGGTGGTTCGTAGGCTGTGCGGTGTCCGGGGTGCGGCGGTCCGGGGTCCCGTGAGGGCGGGGCACCGGACCGCCGCACCCGCACGCGGGCCGGTGTCCCGCCGTCCCGTGTCCGACCGCGAACCCCAGGGGGAGAGCCCATGTCCGTCCAGAATGCCCTGCTCAGCGGCAAGGTCGCGCTGATCACCGGTGCGAGCAGCGGGATCGGTGCCGCCGCCGCGCGGGTCTTCGCCGCCGAGGGTGCGGCCGTCGTCCTCGCCGCCCGCCGCGAGCAGCAGCTCGCCGACCTCGTCGACGAGCTCACCGGCAAGGGACTGGAGGCCTGCTACGCCGTCACCGACGTGACCTCGGACGCCGAGGTCGCCCGGGCGGTGCAGACGGCCGTGGCGCGCTACGGCCGCCTCGACGCCGCGTTCAACAACGCCGGGTACGGTGCCGAGCAGACCCCGCTGCACCTGATGGAGCAGGAGGTGTTCGACCGGATCATCGACGTGAACCTGCGCGGCGTCTGGTCCTGCATGCGGCACGAGATACCCGCCATGCTGGCCGCCGGCGGCGGGGCGATCGTCAACACCAGCAGTGTCGCCGGGCTGGTCGCCACCCCGGTCGCCGCGCCGTACGTGGTCTCCAAGCACGCGGTCGTCGGCCTGACCAAGGCGGCGGCCAACGAGTACGGCGCCCAGGGGATCCGGGTCAACGCGGTGGCCCCGGGCACCACCAGGTCGGAGATGATCGAGCAGTGGCTGGCGATCCGGCCCGACATCGAGGCCCGGCTGCACGAGGCGACCCCGCAGCCGCGGACGGCCGCACCGGAGGAGATCGCCGAGGCGGCCGCCTGGCTCTGCAGCGACCGCGCCTCCTTCGTCACCGGCGCCGTCCTGCCGGTGGACGGCGGCTACACCGTGCGCTGACCCCGACGGTGGCAGGGCCCCGCAGCACGTCCGCATGTCAGAACACGTCCGCAGCACGCCCGATCGCCGCACGGCCCGTCCGGACCTCCGGGCGGGCCGTTCTGCATACCGACCGGTCCGTATGCATGTCGGGGCATCAGGTGCGACCGGCCCGATTGCGCCTGTGTACAGGCGTCCGATCATCGGAACAAACCTACGGGATCGACTGTTTTACCGTCGGCTGTACCGGCCGGTGCACTACGATGCGCTGCGAACTGCTGCGAGGTCGGGAGGGTGGCCATGGTGAGACAGGAGAGGGCGGAGCGGACGCGCCAACGGATCGTCGAGGCCGCGGCCGAAGTCTTCGACCACAGCGGCTTCGCGGGTGCGAGCGTGTCGGAGATCCTGGCCCGGGCCGGCGTCACCAAGGGCGCCCTGTACTTCCACTTCCCGTCCAAGGAGGCCATCGCGGAGGAGATCCAGGGCGCCGAGGTCGGCACCCTGGAGAGCGCCGCCACCGCCACCGGCCCCTTCCTGCAGGCCATCGTCGACGTGTCGTACGCGATGGCGGCGGCCCTGCGGGAGAGCCCGACCGTGCGGGCGAGCATCCGGCTCGCCATCGAGAGCTCCTTCTCCGAGCCCTCGCCGGGCCCGTACGTCGCCTCGATCGACCTGGTCCGCACCCTGCTGCTGCGCGCCCAGGGGGAGGGCTCCGTCCGGCTCGACCTGGACGTCGACGCCGCCGCCCGGTTCGTCATCAGCTCCTTCACCGGCACCCAGATCGTGTCCCAGGTGTTCACCCGCCGCGAGGACCTCGAGGAGCGGCTCGCCGAGCTCTGGGCGTTCATCCTGCCGGGCCTGGCCGTGCCGGAGTGGATCGGCCGCCTCCGGCTGACCGCGCCCGAGCCGGTGCCGGCCGGCTGACGCCCCGCACCTCGGCTCCGGCTCCGGACCCGGCGGCCCTGCGGCGCACGCGTCGCCGGGTGCCGCCCCGCCGCTTCCCGTTCCGCCCGGCGTCCCGAGGATTCCGGCGCTTCCCCGGCGTTCCCCGGATATCCCCCCGCCCCCGGCCGTCACCGGCCCGTCGAGCCGTCCGATGCGGCGAGTCTGTGCCGTCTTCGTGATTTCCCGAATGGGCTCGGCGCCGGGGGAAATACTTGTCGTGATCTGGTCATTTGATACTTATATAACAGCGACTCCGGTCGGTTTCACTCCGCGGCGGGAGCCGCGACCGGGCCTGCGGGCCCGGTCGGACCGCCCGCGGAGGCCGGAGCGCGGTTGTGGGAAGCAGGGGAGAGGTGGGTGCCGTGCCCAGTCAGGAGCGCGCCGAACGGACCAGGCGGAGCTTGATCGTCGCCGCCGCCACGGCGCTGGACGAGTCGGCGGTGGAGGTGCTGGGCGGTGACGCGCTGCCGGGCCTGGATGCGATCAGCCGGGCCGCCGGGGTGTCCAAGGGGGCGCTGTACTACCACTTCCGCTCCAAGGGCGAGCTGATCGAGGCGGTGCGCGCCGAGGCCCGCTGCGAGCTGCGTCGGCTCACCGCCGAGTGCGTGGCCGCCCACGGCCCCGGCGCAGGTCTGGACGCCGTGGTGGACGTCGCGGTGGCCGTCGCCGGACTGCTGGACCGCGACCCGGTCTGCCGCTCCGGCGTCCGGCTCGACGGCGTCGAGGGCTTCGCGCTGGCGGCCGGCGACGGGCCGCCCGAGTGGATGGCGCCGATCGGCGCGCTGCTCGCCTCCGCGGCGGACCGCGGCGAACTCCGCGAGGGCGTGGTGCCGGAGGAGGCGGCGATGGCGCTGACCGCGATGGCCGCCGGCGTGCTGCTCATCTGCGAGCGCAACGCGGGCGTCAGCCGTACCGAGATGGTCGCCCGGCTCTGGGGGGCGGTGCTGCCCGGGCTCGCCGCGCCGCCCGCCGACGGCTGTCCGTTCCTGGCCGCGGACTGCGGAGCCGTGCCCGCTGACCTCGGCAATTGACAAACCGGTCGGTCGGTTCTTGAATCGTTCCTACCGATGCGTGGAACGTGCGTGCGCGCCTCGGAAAACCGTCGATTCGTGAAAGGACGCGGCGCATGTCACTGCAGACGGGGGGATTTGCGGCCGGGGCGGCCGAACCGACCGCACCGCAGGTCCGGGCGCTCCTGGACCGGGCCGTCGGCTTTCCCGGCCTCGCGGAGAAATACCGCGGCGCGGCGGGCGGCCGCCCCGCCGACCTCCGCGTCCTCGCCCCGCTCTCCGCCGACGAACTCCGCGCGGCGGTCTGGTCCGGCGTCCGCGGCGGCCTCGCCAAGGACCGCGGCGCCGTGCTCTACCTCGGCGGCGGCACCACCGCCGAACCCTCCGCGACCCTGGTGCCGAGCTGCCTGTTCGCCGGAGACATCCAGCGCGCCTGGTCCCCGCTCGCCCCCGGCGACGTCCTGCTCAACCTCTCCCGAGGCACCCGGCTCTGGCCGGTCCACGACCTGTGCAACGCGCTCGCCGCCCTCTCCGGCTGCTCCGCCATTCCCTACGGCACCCCCGACACCGACGACCTCGGCCGCCTCGTCGACTTCTTCGAGCAGTGCGGCGCCACCGCGCTCGCCGCGGACACCCCCACCCTGCGCGCCCTGCTCGAACACTGCCGGCTCACCGGCCGCCGCCCGGCCTGGCTGCGCACCCTGCTCTGGGTGGGCGTCGGCCTGGACGGCGCCATCGCCCGGCTGCTCGCCGAGGTCCTCCCCGACGCCGCCGTCTGGGGTCTGTACGGCTCGGTCGAGGCCTGGGCGATCGGCTGCAACGGGCCGCGCTGCGCCCGCGACGTCTTCCACCCGCTGCCGCACCAGTACGTAGAGCTGGTGGACGGCGAGATCCTGGTCAGCACCCTGCACGAGCTGGCCGTCACCCCGCTGGTGCGCTACCGCACCGGCGACACCGGCGAGTTCGCCGACTGCCCGTGCGGCGCTGTGCAGCCGGGGGTGCGGGTCCGCGGCCGCTCGGCGGACGTCCTGTCCTTCCGGGGAGCCCGCTTCGGCCGGGCCGAACTCGTCGCACTGGCCGCCTCGGTGGAGGAGGTCGCGGCGGCCGAGGCCGAGGTGCTCGACGCCGGGCTGCCCACCGAGCGCCTGCAGCTCTCCGTCCGCACGGTCGCGGGCGCGGCCTCGGACCGGTACCTGTGCGACTGGGTGCGGGAGTGCGTCCTCGCCCGGCACCTGACCCTGCGTCAGGCCGTGGCCGGCGCACCCGACGCGTTCGAGGTCGTCGCCGCGGCGGTGCCCGCGGCCTGAGCTGCGCGGAGGCCCCGGGCCGGACCGCCGACGGGCGGTCCGGCCCCGGGCCGTTCGGTGTCCTGCCTCGCCGGAGGGGCGGTCAGCGGCGGGCCACCCCCGCCGAGCGGGCCTCGGCGGCCACGGCCGCGGCCACGGCGGGGGCCACCCGGGGGTCGAAGGGGCTGGGGACGATCCGGTCCGCGGACAGCTCGTCGGCCACCACCTCGGCGATGGCCGCGGCCGCCGCGAGCTTCATGCCCTCGGTGACGGTGCGCGCCCGGACGTCCAGGGCGCCCCGGAAGATCCCGGGGAAGGCGAGCACGTTGTTGATCTGGTTGGGGTGGTCGCTGCGGCCGGTGGCCACCACGGCGGCGTACCGGCGGGCGACGGACGGCTCGATCTCCGGCGTCGGGTTGGAGAGCGCGAAGACGATCGCGTCCGGGGCCATCGCGGCCACCGCCGACTCGGCGACCGTCGCCCCGGAGAGCCCGATGAACACGTCGGCGCCGCGCAGCGCCCCCTCGATCGAACCCCGGTGGCCGGCCCGGTTGCTGTCCGCGGCGAGCGCGGCCTTCACCGGGTTGAGGTCGGTCCGGCCGGGGTGCAGCAGGCCCTTGCTGTCGCCGACCGCGATGTCCCCGATCCCGGCGGCGAGCAGGATCCGGCTGACGGCGACGCCGGAGGCGCCCGCACCCGCCACCACGGCGCGCATCTTTGACAGCGGCCGTCCGGTCACCCGGGCGGCGTTGCGCAGGGCGGCGAGGGCGACCACGGCGGTGCCGTGCTGGTCGTCGTGGAAGACCGGGATGTCGAGCTCGGCGCGCAGGCGATCCTCGATCTCGAAGCAGCGCGGGGCGCTGATGTCCTCCAGGTTGATGCCGCCGAAGCTCGGCGCGAGGTGCCGCACGGTGGCGATCAACGCCTCGGTGTCGGTGGTGCCGAGGCAGATCGGCACCGCGTCCACGCCGGCGAACTCCTTGAACAGCAGGGCCTTGCCCTCCATCACCGGCAGGGCCGCGGCCGGGCCGATGTCGCCGAGGCCGAGCACGGCGGTGCCGTCGCTGACCACCGCGACGGTGTTCGCAGCCCAGGTGAACTCGTGCGCCAGCTCGGGGTGTTCGGCGATGGCGGTGCAGACCCGGGCGACCCCGGGGGTGTAGGCGAGCGACAGGTCGTCGGCGCCGCGCAGCGGCACGGTCGAGCGGGTCTCCAGCTTGCCGCCGCGGTGCAGGTCGAAGACCGGCTCCAGGAACGGCACGATCGGGTCCACGGGCGGGGCGAGGTCGGTCATCAGGGTCCTCCGGGAGGGTGTGGACGGGCGGTTCCCGTCGCGGGTGGAGCGCTGACCGGGGCTGGTGAGGTGCGAAGGGGCCGTGAGCGGGGCCCGGCCGGGACGGCGGCCGGGCACGGGTACGGCGGTCGACGGGCGTGCCCGCCGGCGTCTCAGCCGCGGGCGGCCGGTCCGAGCTGGGCGGTGAGTTCGGCGCTGAGGCGGTCGAGGTCGCGGGCGTGGCCGTGGGCGGCGATGTGCCCGTCGGGGCGGACGAGGTAGTAGCCGGGCCGGTGGCAGCCGGTGTGCCGGGCCGCGGCGGGCAGCGGGACGCGGGCGGTCCGCACCCCGGGGCGGCCGGCGGTGCGGCGGTCCAGTTCGGCGGCCCAGCCGGCCGGGCCGACGGCGGCGAGGGTCCAGCCGGCGGGCTCCTCGCCGGAGCCGGCCGGTGCGGTCGCGGCGGCCAGCGGGCGGGGCAGCACGGCGCCGGTCCGCAGCCCGCCGGGCAACCGTCCGCGGAGGCGGCAGCCGGTGAGCCCGGACGGGTCCTGGGTCTCCCGGACGGGCGGGTAGGCGAGCCGGCGCCCGGCCATCACCGGTCCGTAGAGCCGGGAGAGCAGGCCGGTGCGGTCGCCCAGCCGGAAGGCGGCGTCCCGGAGCAGGACCTCGGCCGGGCCGTCCACCAGCCAGGCGCGGGTCTGGATGTCGGTGTCGCGGACGACCCGCCGGGCGACCGCGGAGCGCTCCGGCCCGTAGCCGTCGAGCAGGGTGGCGGGCGCCTCGCCGTGGATCACCGCCGCGAGCCTCCAGGCGAGGTTGTGGGCGTCCTGCAGACCCGTGTTGAGGCCCTGGCCGCCGGCCGGGCTGTGCACGTGGGCGGCGTCGCCGGCGAGGAAGACCCGGCCGAGCCGGAAGTCCCCGGCGTGCCGGGCGTGCACCCGGAAGACGCTCTGCCAGACCGGCTCGCCGATCCGGACGCCCTGCGGGCCGCGCTCGTCGACGATCTCCTGCATCATCGCGACGCCGACGTCCTGGCCGGGCGGCAGGCTGGAGAAGAAGCGGAAGATGCCGTCGGGCAGCGCGACGACGACCAGCGCGCCCTTCGGGGACTGGTAGTAGTGCGCCTGGTCGGCCGGGAGCTCACCCTCGATCGGAGCGTCCACCAGGGCGAAGGCGGTCTCGTAGGTGCTGCCGAGGAAGCCGGTGCCGATCTGGGCCCGGACGGCGCTGCCGGCCCCGTCGGCGCCGATGACGAAGGGCACCCGGGTGCGCTCGATCCGGCCGTCCCGGTGCTCCAGCACGGCGGTGACCCCGTCGGTGGCCTCGACCCGGCCGGAGAAGTCGAGGTTGTCGAAGCAGAGCAGGCGGACGCCGCGCTCCACCTTGCCGCCAAGTTCGTGCAGCCGGGCCTCGACGACGTCCTCGGTGGCGCTCTGCGGCAGGCAGAGCGGGGCGAGGTCCTCGGTGAAGTCGAAGGTGCCGAGCGGCCGCCGGTCGGAGTAGTACCGGAAGGCGTTGATCCGGACGGAGGCGGCGCGGATCGCGTCCAGCATGCCGAGGTCGTCGAGCACGTCCAGGGTGCGCGGCCAGAGCAGCAGGGCCTTGGGGAGGCGGGCGGCGGCCGGGGCCCGGTCGACGATCCTGACCCGGACGCCGCGACGCAGCAGTTCGCAGGCGGCGAGCATGCCGGTCGGTCCTCCGCCGACGACCAGGACGTCGACGTCCGATGCGGTGATCGCTTTGTCTGTCATGGAACTGACTCCTCGTCCGCCCGGAGGCTGAGTAGCAGATTGACGCTGTCCATAAGATATCTTATGGTCGTCTCGGTTTGTGAAGTACGTAGATGACTGATGGATGGGGGAAGTGATGAGCGTCCTGGCGGAGCAGGACCTGGCCGCGCCGCGCGCGGGCCGGGCGGCCGGCGGGCCGGCGATCATGGTGGCGGTCGCGCTGGCCAGCGTGATGCTGCCGCTCACCGTCACCGGGCCGGCCGTGGCGCTCCCGGCGCTGGCGACCGACCTGGGGGCCGGCGTCGGCGCCGCGCAGTGGGTGCAGAACGCCTACGGCGTCACCTTCGCGGCCTGCCTGCTGGCCGCCGGCGGCCTCGCGGACCGCTTCGGCCGGCGGCGGGTGCTGCTGATCGGCGTCCAGGTGTTCCTGGCGATGTCGCTGGTCTGCGCGCTGGTGCCGAACATCGTGCTGGTCGACCTCGCCCGGGCGCTGCAGGGCGTCGGCGCCGCCGGTGTCCTCACCAGCGGCGCGGCGATCCTCGCCGCCTCCTTCGACGGACCGGCCCGGGCCAGGGCGTTCGGCGTGCTCGGTGCCTCCTTCGGCTTCGGCCTGGCGCTCGGCCCGCTGGTCGCCGGTGTGCTGGTGGCCTCGGCCGGCTGGCGGGCGGTGTTCCTGCTGAACGTCGTGCTCGGTGCGGTCGTGCTCGCCCTGGTGCCGCGGCTGCCCGAGTCCCGCGACCCGGCCGCCCGCCGGATCGACCGGGGCGGACTGGTGACCTTCAGCGGCAGCCTGGCCCTGCTGGCGCTGTACTTCGTCGAAGGCCCGGAGCAGGGCTGGACGGGCGTCGCCGCGATCGGCTCACTGGTCGGCGCGGCCCTGTTCATGCTGCTCTTCGTGCTGGTCGAACTGCGCGTCGAGCGGCCGATGTTCGACCTGTCGCTGTTCCGCCGGCCGACCTTCGTGGTGGTGGTCTGCCAGCCGTTCACCATCACCTTCGGGTTCGTGGTGCTGCTGGTCTACCTGCCGCAGTACCTGCAGGGCGTCGGCGGCCGCAGCGCCACCGAGGCCGGCGCACTGCTGCTGCCGCTCACCCTGCCGGTGCTGGCCCTGCCGCTGGTCGCCGGGAAGATCGCCGCCAGGCTGCCGCTGCGGGTGATGCTCGCCGCCAGCTCCGCGCTGATCGCCGCCGGATCGCTCTGGCTGGTGGTGCTCGGCCCGGACGCCGGCTGGGCGCAACTGACCGGACCGCTCGCGGTGTTCGGCGTCGGCGTGGGCAGCGCCTTCGGCGTGATGGACAACGCCGCGGTCAGCGTCGTCCCGGTCGAGCGCTCCGGAATGGCCTCCGGCATCTTCAACACCATGCGCATCACCGGCGAGTCGGTCGCCATCGCCGGGGCCGGCGCGCTGCTGGCCGGCCTCTCCGCCGCGGGCCTGCAGGGCCGGGTGCCGGGGCTGGACACGGCCGGCGAACGCGCCCTGGCCGGCGGCGCCGTGCAGGGCCGGCTGGGCGAGCAGCTCGGCACCCTGCCCGCCGGGGTCCGCACCGCCGCCTCGGACGCGGCCGCCGACGCCCTCACCTCGGCGATGCACACCGGATTCGTCGTCCTCGCCGTGCTCGCGCTGATCGGCGCGGTCACCACCTTCGCGGTGGTCCGCGACCGGGAGCTCACGGGCACCTCCTGACCGCGTCCGGCGCGGGCCGCCCCCGTGCCCGCGCCGGACGCACCCGGCCCCACCACCGCCCCCACACCCCCGAACCCCGCACCGCCATTCGACAGAGGAGAACACCGCACCATGCGCACACGACAGTTGGGCAGCACCGGGATCACCGTCGGCGCGATCGGTCTCGGCTGCATGGGCATGAGCTTCGCGTACAGCCCGACCCGCCGCGACGACGCCGAGTCGGTCCGGGTGATCCACCGGGCGATCGACCTCGGCGTCACCCTGATCGACACCGCGGACGTCTACGGCCCGCACACCAACGAGGAGCTGGTCGGCCGCGCGATCCGCGACCGGCGGGACGAGATCGTGCTCGCCAGCAAGGCCGGCCTGGTCGTCCGGGACGGCGAGATCCTGCCCGACGGCCGTCCCGAGCACCTGCGCGCCGCCGCCGAGGGCTCGCTGCGCCGCCTCGGCGTCGACCGGATCGACCTCTACCAGCTGCACCGGGTCGACCCGGCGGTGCCGGTCGAGGAGTCCTGGGGCGTGCTCGCGGAGCTCGTCCGCGAGGGCAAGGTCGGCGCGATCGGCCTCTCCGAGGCGACCGTCGAGCAGCTCGACGCCGCGCACGCCGTCCACCCGGTGGCCACCGTGCAGAGCGAGCTGTCGCTGTGGAGCCAGGACCAGCTCGACGAGGTGGTGCCGTGGGCGGCCCGCCACGGCGCCGGCTTCATCGCCTACTCGCCGCTCGGCCGCGCCTTCCTGACCGGCGCCATCACCTCGGCCGCCGCACTGGAGGGCGAGGACTGGCGGCAGGGCAACCCGCGCTTCCAGCCGGAGGCGATCGTGGCCAACCAGAAGCTGGCCGAGGGCGTGGCCGAGGTCGCCGCCCGCTACGGGGCGACGCCCTCGCAGGTCGCGCTGGCCTGGGTGCTGGCCCAGGGCGAGCACGTGGTGCCGATCCCCGGCACCAAGCGGCTCGCCTACCTGGAGGAGAACGCCCGCGGCGGCGACCTCGCGCTGGAGGCCGAGGACCTGGCACTGCTGACCCGGCTCGGCGCCACCGCCGTCGGCACCCGGTACTGACGGCGGGCCGCGCCACCGGCCGGCCCCCCGCAGCCACCACCGAACCACCACCGCAACCACCGCGGCGCCCCGCCGCCCGGACCGCGGCCGCCCCCCGCCGGGCGGCGGCCGCGGCCCGGCGGGCCCGCCCGCCGCGGGCACCCGGACCGAGGGCGCCCGCCGCACCGGTGCCAGGCCGACCCCTGGGCCGCATCCGAGGAGCAACGAGGAGGAACCGCATGACCACCGCACCGCTCGCCCCCGTCGAGGCACCGAGCCACCCGGCCGAGGCCGTCCCGCTGTCCTGGGCCACCACCCTGGACCGCGGACTGGTCCACCGGGACGCCGTCGGCGAGGTCTTCGTCACCGACCTGCGCGGGGACGAGGACGGCCACTACACGGCCGCCGCCCAGCTGCCCCGCTCGCACGCCTACTACGGCGACCACCTGCTCCGGCCCGGCACCCACGACCCGGTGCTGCTGCTGGAGGCCGCGCGGCAGGCCACCCTGGCCGGGGCGCACCTGTTCCACGGCATCCCGACCGACCACAAGTTCATCCTGACCTTCCTGCGGATCCACCTGATCCGGCCGCAGCTGCTGACCATCGGCGACAGCCCGCTCGACCTGGTGCTCAAGGTGACGGTGACGGACCGCCGGGTCCGCGAGGGCCGGGTGACCGGGCTCGACCACCGCGTCGACCTCACCGTGGACGGCACCGTGATCGGCTGGGCCGGCGTCGGCCTGCGCTTCCGCGACCCGGCCGGCTACCGCGAGATGCGCCTGCGCAACCGCGACGGCGCCGAGCTGCCCAGCACCGCGCTGCTGCCGCCGCAGACCGGCGGCACGGGCGGCCCCGGCCTGCCGGCCGCCCCGGACCTGGTCGGCCGCGCCGACCCGCGCAACGTGGTGCTCCTCGACCCGCGGCTCGCCGACGGCGGTGCCACCGCGGTGCTGCGGATACCGGCCGGCAACCCGAGCATGTTCGACCACCCGCAGGACCACCTGCCGGGCATGGTGCTCGCCGAGGCCGCCCGCCAGCTCGCCCTGTTCACCGCGCTGGACACCCGCGGACTGTCCGCCGCCAAGACCTTCCCGGTCGACCTGGCCGTCACCTTCGCCCGGTTCGGCGAACTGGAGCCGCGGACGGTGCTGACGGCGACCCCGGGCGACGAGAAGCCGCTCGGCGCGGAGGCCGGCGAGCACGCCTACTACACCCAGGGCGGCCCGCTCGACCTGGACGAGGCCGAGCCCGGCGCCGCCGTCACCCAGCTGCCGGTCGTGGTGGACGCCCGCCAGAACGGCGAGTCGATCGCCCGGTTCGTCCTCTCGCTGGCACGCATCCGCGGCTAGCAGGCTGTACGCGTACCCGGCGGGCCCGGGCGCACCGCCCGGTGCGGCCCGGCCCGTGACCGACCGACAGCACAGCAGGGGGAGACCGATGTCCAGCACCGCCGCCGCGTTCTTCGACGTGGACGAGACCCTCGTCCGGGTCAAGAGCATGTTCCACTTCCTGGAGTTCTACCTGCGCCGCCGCGGCGAGCCGGAGGGCACCTTCGCCCGGCTCACCGCCGACCTCCGGGCCGCCGCCGCGGCCGGCACGCCCCGGCAGGTCGTCAACCGCGCCTACTACCGGCTGTACGCCAGGGAGAGCGCGGAGCGGCTCGCCGCGGCCGGCGAGGCCTGGTTCGAACGGGCCGTCGAGGACGACCTGTTCGTACCGGAGACGGTCGCCGCGGCCGAGCGGCACCGGGCCGCGGGCGACGCCCTCGTCCTGGTCTCCGGCTCCTTCTTCGCCTGCCTCGACCCGATCGCCGCCCAGCTGCGGGCGGACTGGACGGTCGGCACCCGGCCGGTGGTCCGCGGCGGCCGGCTCACCGGCGAGGTGGTCGTCCCGGTGATCGGCGCGGTCAAGGGCCGGGTCGCCTCGGCGGTCGCCGGCGTCCGCGGCCTGGACCTCGCCCGCTGCGCCGCGTACGGGGACCACTCCAGCGACATCCCGCTGCTGGCCGCGGTGGGCCGGCCGGTCGCGGTCGGCGACGACCCGGTGCTCACCGCGCACGCCGAACTCGCCGGCTGGCAGCGGCTGGTGCCCGCCGAGCCGGTGCGGGCTGCGGTCTGAGCATGTGCTGCGCACCCCCGCCCGGCGGGCCCGGGGGAGCGGCGCGGACGGCACCCGGCCGGGGCCGTACCGCGCGGCGACAGGCCCGCACCGACGACAGGAGGGGACCATGACACCGATCGGCATCGTGGGCACCGGCTCGTACGTGCCCGCGGAGGTCGTCAGCAACGAGGAGGTCGCGGCCGGGGCGGGCGTGACCGCGGAGTGGATCGAGGAGCGGACGGGCATCGGCCGGCGGCACCGCGCAGCCCCGCACGAGGCCACCTCCGACCTGGCCGCCGAGGCGGCCCGCAGAGCGCTCCGGCAGGCCGGGGTGACGGCCGACCGGCTCGCCTTCGTGGTGGTCGCGACGTCCACCCCGGACCATCCGCAGCCCGCCACCGCCAGCATCGTGCAGCACCTGATCGGCGCCCGCCGGGCGGCCGCCTTCGACGTCAACGCCGTGTGCAGCGGCTTCGTGTACGGGCTGGCCGTCGGCACCCAGATGCTCCGTGGCGGCACCGACCCCGCCGCGCCGTACGGACTGGTGATCGGCGCGGACATCTACTCCCGGATCCTCGACCGGGAGGACCGGAGGACGGCCGTGCTGTTCGGCGACGGCGCGGGCGCCGCCGTGCTCGGGCCCGTCCCGGCCGGGCTCGGCGTGGTGCAGACGCTGTTGCAGGGCCGCGGCGACCAGCACCGGCTGATCGGCGTCGCGGCCGGCGGCAGCCGCCGGCCGGCCTCGGCGGAGACGGTCGCCGAGGGCGGGCACTGGTTCCGGATGGACGGGCGGGCGGTGCGCGGCTTCGTCCACGAGGCACTGCCCGGCGCGGTCTCCACGCTGCTCCGGCGGGCCGAGGTGCCCGCCCGCGAGGTGCGGCACTTCGTCCCGCACCAGGCCAACGGGGTGATGCTGAACCAGGTGTGGTCGGAGCTCGGACTGCCCGGCGCCACCATGCACCTGACGGTCGACCGGCACGCCAACACCGGCGCCGCCTCGGTGGCCGTCACCCTGGACGCGGTGCACCGCCGCGGCGGGCTGGAGCGCGGGGACCTGGTGCTGCTGGCCGGCTTCGGCGGCGGTATGAACATCGGCGCCGCCCTGTTGCGCTGGGCCCTGGACCAGCCGGCCGGCCCGCTCGGCGAACCGGTGTACCGGGCCGAGGACGAGGCGGCCGAACGGCTCGCCTCCTGGGGGCTGCTCTCCGGGGCCGCCCTGCGCTGAGCGGGCCCCGGCGGCGAGCCGCGGTGCGCGTGCCCGGACGGCCGGGCCGTGCCCCGCGGCTCGGCCGCGTCCGGGCGGCGTCCGGGCGCGGCGGCGGACGCCCGGGAGGGGCCGCACCACGTCCGGGTGCCGCCCGGGCGGCGTACCGACGAGCGTCCGGTGACGGCTTTCTGACGCTCCGTCGGCGTTCAGTAAAGGGATGACAAAACCGGTCGGCCTGACTCGGAAACCCCTTCGAAAACAAACCGGTTGGTCTGTAGGATTGGGGACACCCGGTGAACACCTGAAGGGGGATTTGTACGGTGTCCCAGATGCTGGACCTGCGTCCGGAGGACGTGCTGTTCGCCCGCACGGTCGACCGCGCGCTCGTGCACCGGGCCGCGGTGTCGGAGGTGCTCCTGACGGACTGCCGACCGGTCGGCGACCTGGACTTCGTCCTCGGCGCGCAATGGCCCCGCGGCCACGGCTTCCACCTGCCGGTCGCCGACCGCTGGTACGACCCCGTCCTGATGGCGGAGACCGTCCGCCAGGCCGGCCTGGTCGTCGCGCACACCGCCTTCGGCGTCCCGCTCGACCGGCACTTCCTCATGTGGGACGTGGCCTTCGAGGCCGACCCGGCCGCGCTCGCCTTCACCGGCGCGCCCGCCAACCTCTCGCTCATGGCCACCTGTGAGGACGTCCGCCGGCGCGGCACCGGCCTCGCCGGCATGCGGATCCGGATGCACGTGCTGCGCGACGGCCGGGCCCTCGGCACCGCCACCGGCGCGCTCAGCTGCACCACCCCGGGTGCCTACCGCAGGCTGCGCGGCGACCGGCTCGCCGCCGCCTTCGAGCGGCCGCTGCCGCCGCTGCCCGTGCCGCCGCCGCTGGTCGGCCGCGACCGGGCCGCCGACGTGGTGCTCGCGCCCACCGACCAGCCGCAGGTCTGGCAGGTCCGCTCGGAGCGCAGCCACCCGGTGCTGTTCGACCACGAGGTCGACCACGTGCCCGGCATGGTGCTGGTCGAGGCGATGCGGCAGGCCGCCTGCCTCGCCACCGGCCGGCCCGCGCCGCTGGTCACCGCGCTCTCGGCGTCCTTCCGCCGGTACGTGGAGTTCGACGGGCCCTGTCTCGTCCGGGCCGAGGCGGGTGCCGCCTCGGTGCACGGGACGGCGGTCGAGGTCGTCATGGAGCAGGGCGGCGAGACCGTGGCGCGCGGCAGCCTCCGGGTCCTGCCGACCGGCTGAGCCGCCGTCCGGTCCGGGCCCGCGCCACGGGACGGCGCGGGCTCAGGCGCCGGTCGGCGCGTTCGCCAGCGCCGCCGTGGCGCGGCCCAGCAGGGCCAGCAGCCGCTCGCGCTCCTCGGCGTCGAACTCCGCGTCGAGGGCCTGCTCCACCGCCATCGCCGCCTGGTCGGCCTTGGCCAGCAGGGTGCGGCCGCTCCTGGTCAGCCGGGCCTCCAGGATGTGCTGGTGGATCGGGTGCGGCTTGCGTTCGACGAGTCCGCGCCCCTCCAGGGTGCCCAGCACGGAGGACATCGTCTGCGGGGTGACCAGGCAGCGCCGGGCCAGTGCCGCCCCGGACAGCCCGGGCTCCTCCGACAGCACCAGCAGCACGGTGTACTGCGGGGTGTTGAGCTTGAACGGGCGCAGTGCCGCATGCTTGGCCGCGATCAGCTCCTGCTCGGCGCGCTTGATGTGGTGGCCGAGGCGCTGGTCGATAGGCATCGTCATGCCCACCTGTATATCAGGCATCTTAGGTCTGTATGAAGCCTGCGTGTCGTGGAGGCGGTACCGTACCGCGCGGTCGGTCCGTTCCGGGGTCGCCGCGCGGCGCTCCGCCGTGCCCGCGTCCGGGCCGGTCGCGGCGGCCCCCGTCCGTCCCGTCCGCCCGGGCGGGCCCGGTCCGACACACCGTCACCCGGCGGTCCGCGGGCGCGGTGCCGACGTACATTGACGGAATGATCACGTACGTGGAGCGGCAGGCGGGGGAGCTGGCGGCGGCGGGCCGCTGGCCGGAACTGCTCGGACTGTTCCGGCGGCTGCGCGGTACCTCCCCCCGCACGGCCGGCCCGATCGGGCACCTCCTCGCGTACAAGGCCCCGCCGGAGCACGCCGCCCGGCTCTTCGACCGGGACGGCGGCCCGCACGCCGCCGCCGGCGAGCACGACCACGACGCGGGACCGCTCTGGGAGGTCCTCGCCACCCGGCACTCCTGGCGCCGGCTCGCCCCGCTGCTGGAGCCCGCGCCGGTGCGGCGGCTGGTCGCCCACACCCGCGCCCTGCTCGGCGAGGAGGTCGCCGGCCGCGCCGAGGCCGACCCGGAGGGCGTGCCGTTCGCGCTGGAGCCCTGGGAGCAGGCCGGCTGGGAGGAGGGCGTGCGGGTGCGCGACTACCTGCCGGCCGGCGGAGCCCGGCGGGCGCTGTTCGCGCTGCCCGACACCCGCGAGGACCTCGTCCGCCTCGACCTCCCGGCCGCCGGCCGGCCGGTCGCCGGCTTCGCCGGGGCCCGGCTGTCGCACACGCTCGCGCCCTGGCTCACCGCGGTCTGCGTGCAGGGCACGGCCCCCGACGCCGCCGCCCGGCTCGCCCCCGGACGCCGGGTGCTGGCCGGGCACCTGCCCTTCGCCGCCGCGTACCCGGCCCTCGTCCAGGCGGCCTCCGGCACGCCCCGGCTCGGCACCGCCCACGGCCGCCTCGCCGTCTGGCACCTGCTCGCCGCGATGGCCGGCACCGCCCGGCCGGTCGCGGCCGAGGTCAACGCCCTGGTCGCCCGGCTGCGCTGCCTCGCCTGGTCGGAGCCGCGCGACGAGCTCTGGTACCTGCACCTCGCGCTGGAGGACCCGGCCACCGGCCTGGCCTGGGCCGTCAGCGGCACCGCCGAGGCCTGACCCCGGTCCGGGCGGTGCCCGGCACGCACGACGGCGCCCCCCGAGGGTCCGGGGGGCGCCGACCGGGCCGCGGCCTCAGGCCTTGGTGGTCTCCACCTCCGGTGCCTGCGGCTGCGCGGGGACGGCGCCGGTGTGCGGGTCGGCGAGCGCGGACTCGTCGAACGGCAGGCCGCCGGCCAGGACGAGGTCGAGCCGCTCGCGGTCGAGCCCGCCCGTCCAGTGGCCGATCAGCACGGTGGCCACCGCGTTGCCGGCGAAGTTGGTGAGCGCCCGCGCCTCCGACATGAAGCGGTCGATGCCGACGATCAGGCCGACGCCGTCGACCAGCTCCGGCCGGTGCGACTGCAGGCCGCCGGCCAGCGTGGCCAGGCCGGCGCCGGTGACCCCGGCCGCGCCCTTGCTGGCGATCACCATGAAGAGCAGCAGCGAGAGCTGCTGGCCCAGCGACATCGGCTTGTCCATCGCCTCCGAGATGAAGATGGAGGCCATGGTGAGGTAGATCGCGGTGCCGTCCAGGTTGAAGCTGTAGCCGGTCGGCACGGTGATGCCGACGACCGGACGGCTCACCCCGAGGTGCTCCATCTTGGCGATCAGCCGGGGCAGCGCGCTCTCCGAGGACGAGGTGGAGAGGATCAGCAGGAACTCCCGGCCGAGGTAGCGCAGCAGCGAGAACACGTTGACCCCGGCCACCAGCCGCAGCAGCAGGCCGAGCACCACGGCGACGAACAGCGCACAGGTCAGGTAGAAGCCGAACATGATCATGGCGAGGCTCTTCAGCGCGGCGGTGCCGGTGGCGCCGACCACCGCGGCGATCGCGCCGAAGGCGCCGATCGGGGCCACCCACATGATCATCGACATGATGCGGAACACCAGCCGCTGCAGGTGCTCGACGCCGCGCAGCACCGGCGCGCCGACCGGGCCCATCGCCTGCAGGGCGAAGCCGGCCAGCAGGGCCACCAGCAGGGTCTGCAGCACCTTGCCCTCGGTGAGGGCGGAGAAGAGCGTCGTCGGGATGATGCCGAGCAGGAAGTCGGCCGTCCCGGTGGCCTCGCCCGCGGCCGCCTGGGCGTGCCCGGACTTGGCCAGGGCGCTCGTGAGGTGCAGCCCGGAGCCGGGCTCGATCAGGTTGCCCACCAGCAGGCCGATGCCCAGCGCCACGGTGGACATCACCAGGAAGTAGCCGAGCGCCAGCCCGCCGACCCGGCCGACCTTGGCCGCCTTGGTGACCGAGCCGATGCCGAGCACGATGGTGCAGAAGATCACCGGGCTGATCATCATCTTGATGAGATTGACGAAACCCGTGCCGATCGGCTTCAGCTCCACCGCCGCGTCCGGCGCGGCGAGGCCGACGACGATGCCCGCGGCCACCGCCGCGATCACCGCCAGGTAGAGGTAGTGCGTACGGTCGGCTCTGCGGCGGACTGCTCCTGCGCTCGACATTCCGGCTCCTTCGCCCAGCTGTCCCTGACGGCCCCGGGGGGAGGGCCGGTGAAGACTATGGGCGCCGGAGTGACGGGGGTCACGTTTGCGTTCATAGAGTTCACACCGGACGGTGCCGCCGCCGGGGGAGGACCGTGCACACTGGCCGGTATGCGCATCCGCCCAGGCCGTCCGGCCCGCACGGCCCCGCCGGTCCGACCGGCCGCGGGGGACCGTCCCGCGCGCCGACCGCTGCGCAGCCTCGCCGGGCAGCTCTTCGCCGTCCAGGTGGTGATCGTCGCCGCGGTGGTCGCCGGCGGCGCCGTCCTCGCCTACCTCTTCACCGAGCACCGCACCCACGACGCCGCGGTCCGCCAGGTCACCGCCGCCGCCCGGGCCGTCGCCGACGCACCGGCCGTCGCCGAGGCCGCCACCGGCCCGGACCCGACCGCCGTGCTCCAGCCCTACGCCGAACGGGTCCGCCGGGACACCGGCGTGGACTTCGTCACCGTCATGGACACCCACGGCATCCGCTGGGCGCACCGCGACCCGGCCCAGATCGGCCGCCCCTTCCTCGGCCACACCGACGGCGCGCTCGCCGGCCGCACCACCAGCGAGACCTACACCGGCACCCTCGGCCCCTCCGTCCGGGTCGTCACCCCGATCCTCGACGGGCACGGCCGGGTGGTCGGCCTGGTCAGCTCCGGCATCACCCTGGAGTCGATCAGCGCCCGGCTGCGCGGCCCGCTGCTCGCCCAGGCCGGCGTCGCCGCGGGCGCCCTCGCGCTCGGCGGCGCCGGCACCTACCTCGCCAACGCCCGGCTGCGCCGGCACACCCACGGCATGGGCGCCGCCGAACTCAGCCACCTGTACGACTACCACCAGGCCACCCTGCACTCCGTCCGCGAGGGCCTGGTGCTGCTCGACCGCTCCCACCGGGTGGTGCTCTGCAACGACGCCGCCCGCGAACTCCTCGGCCTGCAGGGCGAGGTGGAGGGCCTGCCGTTCGACGCGCTCGGCCTGCCCGAGTCGCTGGTGCGGGCCGTGCTCGGGCCGGAACCGGCCCACGACGAGGTGCACCTGACCGCGGAGCGGGTCGTGGTGCTCAACACCTCGCCGATCGGCACCGGCCTCGGCAGCGTGCTCACCCTCCGCGACCACACCGAACTCCAGTCGCTCACCGGCGAACTGGACAGCGTCCGGGGTTTCGCCGACGCCCTCGGTGCCCAGGCCCACGAGGCCGCCAACCGGCTCCACGCCGTCGTCTCGCTGGTCGAACTCGGCCGCCACCAGGACGCGGTGGACTTCGCCACCGCCGAACTCGAGCTCGCCCAGCGGCTCACCGACAAGGTCGTCGGCGCGGTCGGCGAACCCGTCCTCGCCGCCCTGCTGCTGGGCAAGGCCTCGCAGGCCGCGGAACGCGGCGTCGACCTCGTCCTCACCGAGGACAGCCGGATCGACGACGGCGTGCTGCCGCCCGACCTCGCCCCGCGCGACCTGGTCACCGTGCTCGGCAACCTGATCGACAACGCCGTCGACGCGGCCATCGAGAACGCCGCCGAGCACCCCGGCCCGCCCGAGGTCACCGTCATGGCCCGGGTCGAGGGAGGCCACCTGCTGCTCCGGGTCGCCGACACCGGCGCGGGCATCGACGCGACCGCCGCCGGCGAGGTGTTCCGCCGCGGCTGGACGACCAAGCAGCACGGCCGCGGCCTCGGCCTCGCGCTCGTCGCCCAGACCGCCCGCCGCAACGGCGGCACCGTCGAGGTCGGTCGCGACCGCGGCGCCGTGCTCACCGTCCGGCTGCCGCTCCAGCGGGAGGCCGCCCGATGACCGCCGAGATCTCCGTACTGGTGGTCGAGGACGACCCGGTGGCCGCCGACGCGCACGCCCTCTACGTCGCCCGCACCCCCGGCTTCCGGGTGGCCGCCACCGTGCACAGCTGCGCCGGGGCGCTGCGCGCCCTGGAACGGGCCCGGGCCGCCGGCACCCCCGTCGACCTGGCCCTGCTCGACCTCTACCTGCCGGACGGCCACGGGCTGCAGCTCTGCCGCACCCTGCGGGCGGCCGGCCACACCACGGACGTCATCGCCGTCACCTCCGCCCGGGACCTGGCGATGGTCCGCCAGGCCGTGTCGGCGGGCGTCGTCCAGTACCTGCTGAAGCCGTTCAGCAGCGCGGCGCTGCGCGAACGGCTGGACCGCTACGCCCGCTACCGGGCCAGCCTCGGCCGGCCCGGCGAGGCGGTCGGCCAGGACGAGGTCGACCAGGCGTTCGCCCTGCTCCGCACCCCCGAACGGTCCGCGCTGCCCAAGGGGTTGAGCGCCCCGACGCTGGAGACCGTGGCCGGGGTGCTGCGGGCCGCCGACGCCGGGCTCTCCGCGGCCGCGGCGGGCACCGCCGCCGGGGTCTCGCGGATCACCGCCCGCCGCTACCTGGAGCACCTGGTCGACACCGGGCTCGCCGTCCGGGAGCCGCAGTACGGCCAGGTCGGCCGCCCCGAGCTCTGCTACCGCTGGCGCGGCTGATCAGACCCGTTCGGCGACGGCGAGGAAGCGCTCGTCGGCGTCGGTGTACGAGAGCGTCCGCCAGCCGTTCGCGGCCAGCAGCGGGCGGAGGTTGGGCTCGGCCCGCAGGTCGTCCGGGGTGAGCGCGCGGCCGTGCCGGGCGGCGAGCGCGGCCCGCCCGATCGGGTGGTAGAGCGCGAGGCGGCCGCCGGGCCTGGTCACCCGGGCGAGTTCGCGCAGGCCCTCGGCGGGGCCGGGCAGATGGGAGATCAGGCCGGCGCCGAACACCAGGTCGGCCACCGCGTCGGGCAGCGGCAGCCGGGCGCAGTCGGCCTGCACCAGCGCGGCCGCCGCGCGGTGGGCCGAGGCCACGGCCAGCATCTCCGGCGTCAGGTCCACCCCGAGCACGGTGCCCCGGGGCCCGACCGCGTCCCTCAGCAGCGGCAGCGCCCGCCCGGTGCCGCAGCCGGCGTCGATCACGAACGCGCCCTCGCCGGGTGCCAGTTCGGCGATCGCCGCGGCGTAGCGCGGTCCGTCGTCGGGGAACTTCGCGTCCCACCCCGCGGCCCGGACCGCGAAGAACTCCCGGGTGCGTGCGCGCTCCGCGCGATCCTCCTCGGCCATGCACCGCAGTCTAGGGGCCGGTCGGGGAGGGGGCGGTGCGCCGGGCGGCGGGGCGGCCGCAGCTGTCGCACCCACTCGGGCCGTGACCTTTCGGCGGCCGGCTCGTTGGGGCAGGGCGGAGCCGTGCCCGGGGTGGACTCGGGGGAAATGTCCGATCCTGCGGCGGCGGACCGGCTCCAGCCGGTAAAGTTAGGCTTACCTAACTTCGCGAGGAGAGCCCGTCCGTGAGCCCCACCGTCGACACCGCCGC
Organism: Kitasatospora sp. NPDC085895; assembly: GCF_040702125.1. NCBI lineage: Bacteria > Bacillati > Actinomycetota > Actinomycetes > Kitasatosporales > Streptomycetaceae > Kitasatospora > Kitasatospora sp. NPDC085895. Next base: position 128,008 of record NZ_JBFBJY010000004.1, read on the forward strand.
CCCGGCCGGTGACGCCATCCTGCGCCGCCAGCGCATCCGCGAGTCCGCCGCCCGCACCTACGCCCGGTCCTTCCCGATCGTGCCGGTCCGGGCCAACGGCATGACCGTGGAGGGGGCCGACGGGCGGCGCTACCTCGACTGCCTCAGCGGGGCCGGCACCCTCGTCCTCGGCCACAACCACCCCGTCGTGCTGGAGGCCATCCGCCGCACCCTCGACGGCGGCGCCCCGCTCCACCTCCTCGACATCGCCACCGCCGAGAAGGACGACTTCACCACCGCCCTCTTCGAGGCGCTGCCGCCCGCCTTCGCCGCCCGCGCCAAGGTGCACTTCTGCGGCCCGGCCGGTACCGACGCCGTCGAGGCCGCCCTCAAGCTCATGCAGACCGCCACCGGCCGCAGCGGCGCCCTCGCCTTCACCGGCGCCTACCACGGCATGACGGCCGGGGCGCTCGCCGTCACCGGCTCGGTCGCCGTCAAGGCGCCGCTGCCCGGCGGCGGCGAAGTCACCCGGCTGCCCTACCCGTACCCCTACCGCTGCCCCTTCGGGGTGGGCGGCGAGCGCGGCGCCGAGCTGTCCGCCGCCTACACCGGACGGCTGCTGGACGACCCGGCCGGCGGAGTCACCGCCCCCGCCGCGATGATCCTGGAGGCCGTCCAGGGCGAGGGCGGGGTCGTCCCGGCCCCGGACGACTGGCTGCGCACCATGCGCCGGATCACCGCCGACCGCGGCATCCCGCTGATCGTCGACGAGGTGCAGACCGGCGTCGGCCGCACCGGCGCCATGTGGGCGGTGGAGCACAGCGGCATCGAACCGGACGCGATCGTCCTCTCCAAGGCCATCGGCGGCAGCCTCCCGCTGGCCGCCGTCGTCTACCGCGAGGACTACGACGGGTGGCGGCCCGGCGCGCACACCGGCACCTTCCGCGGCAACACGCTCGCCATGGCGGCCGGCGCCGCCACCCTGCGGTACGTCGCCGCACAGGGCCTGGTCGAGCGCTCCCGCACGGTCGGCGCACGGATGGCCGCCCGGCTCGCCGGCCTGCAGGGCCACCTCCCGGTGATCGGCGACGTCCGCGGCCGCGGCCTGATGCTCGGCGTCGAACTCGTCGACCCGGCCGGCACCCCCGACAGCTGCGGCGCCCTGCCCGCCGACCCGGCGCTCGCCGTCCGGGTCCGCGAGGCCTGCCTGCAGCGCGGCCTGATCGTCGAACTCGGCGGCCGCCACGGCGCGGTGCTCCGCCTGCTGCCGCCGCTCACCATCACCGACGAACAGGCCGACGCCGTCCTCGACCGGCTCGCCGACGCCGTCGAGGCCGCCTCCCGGGCGCAGCCGTGAGACCCCCGGCCGGCTCCGACGCCCTCTCCGGCGGCAGGGCCGGCCCCGCCGCGCTGCGGCCGCTGCTGGACGAGGTGCTGACCGCGCTCGCCGCCGGGGCCGAGGACCGCGGCGGCCCGATCCCGGCCGGCAGGCCCGACGACATCACCGGACTCGTCCGCGACGCCCTCGCCGCCCCGTCCGGCCCCGACGCCCTGGCCCGGCTCACCCGGCTGCTCGCCGGGTACGCCGCCGACCCGGCCGACCCCGCCTGCGCGGCCCACCTGCACTGCCCGCCCCTGGCCGTCGCCGCCGCCGCGGACCTCGCCGTCAGCGCCCTCAACCCCTCCCAGGACTCCTGGGACCAGGCCCCCGCCGCCACCGCCCTCGAGACCGCCCTGCTCGCCGAACTCGCCGCCCTGGCGGGCCTCCCGGCGACGGCCGCGGGCGTCCTCACCTCGGGCGGCAGCGAGTCCAACCTGATGGGCCTGATGCTCGCCCGCGACCGTGCCTTCCCCGGCGCCGAACTGCACGGCCTCCCCGCCGGGGCCCGCCCGCGGATCCTCGCCTCCGCCGCCGCGCACTTCTCCGTCCAGCGCGCCGCCGCCGTCCTCGGCCTCGGCGAACGGGCCGTCCGGCCCGTCCCCGTCGACCGCACCCTGCGGATGGACGGCCGCGCCCTGGCCGACGCCCTCGCCGACACCGTCCGCCGCGGCGAGATCCCGATCGCCGTGGTCGCCACCGCCGGCACCACGGACACCGGTGCGATCGACCCGCTGCACCGCGCCGCCGACCTCGCCGCGCAGTACGGCGCCTGGCTGCACGTCGACGCCGCGTACGGCGGCGGCGCCCTGCTCTCCGACCGCCTCGCCCCGCTGCTCGACGGCATCGGCCGCGCCGACTCGCTCGCGCTCGACTGGCACAAGCTCGGCTGGCAGCCCGCCGCCGCGGGCGTCTTCCTCGTCCGCCGCGCCGACACCTACGCCCCGCTCGCCCGCCGGGCCGTCTACCTCAACCCGGCCGACGACGAGGAGGCGGGCTACCCCAGCCTGCTCGGCCTCTCGCTGCGCACCACCCGCCGCCCGGACGCCTTCAAGCTCGCCGTCACCCTCGCCGTGCTCGGCCGCTCCGGCCTCGGCGCCCTGGTCGACGCCTGCCACCGGCTGGCCCGGTACGCGGCCGAGGCCGTCGCCGCCGAACCCGAGCTGGAACTCCACTGCCTGCCGGTGCTCACCACCGTGGTCTTCCGCCACCGGACCCGGTCGGCCGCCCCCGCCCGGCTCGACCGGCTCAACGCCGAACTCCGCCGCGAGCTGCTGCGCACCGGCCGCGCGGTCGTCGGCCGCACCGAACTCCCGGGTGACGGCCCCGGCCGCGTCCGCCTGAAGCTCACCCTGCTGAACCCGCACACCGCACCCGCGGACGTGGACGCCGTCCTCGCCGCCGTCCTGGCGGCCGGGCGCCGGGCGGAGGAATCGCACAGCGGCGGATGACGGTCGGTCAGTTCATTTCGGAGGAAGGTACACTGGCCATTCCTCCGGCGATTCGTTAATCGGTGAACATTCGTTCCGTGGACATACGGTACGACGCTTGTCCAGCACTTTTCAGCCGCGCCCGGTGGGAATTCCGCCAATCCCCGGGGCAGGCTTGCCGACCCGGTGAAGATCGGCGGTAGCTTCTCGTGGTCGCCGCCACACCGGGAGCACACGGCTCCCCGGGACTAGCGGCGCGAGGGGGCTCCGCCGTGCCGTCTTCGGCCTGCTCGCGGGCGATCTGAGCCTGCCCGCCCCCACTCCCCGGCCCCGTCCGCAGCGCCCCACCCCGGCGCCGGACCCGTGCGGCCACCCTGCACGCGCACCTCCGGCCCGGTGAATCCGGAGCCGTCCGCACCCGTCCCCGTCCGGCGGAGGAATCGGCATGAGCGAAACACTGCTGAGCACCACGATCGACGAATTCCAGGCATTCCCGTACTCCGAGCGGTGCCGTCGGGTCTTCGCCCGCGGCGACCACCTGCTGATCGGCGTCAGCCCCGGGAACAGCTATTTCAGCGCCCGCCGCATCACCCAACTCGTCTACTGGGGGAAGGAGTTCTTCGACACGGTGGACATCGTCCACGCCGACCTGCACGTGGACGCCCAGTTCGGCGCCCAGGGCTACCCGCCGGACGCCGCCGCCCGCCGCGCCGCCAAGGAGGTCAAGGCCACCCGGCGGCGCGTCGAACGCGGCGCCGCCGACGCCGGCCGCCCGGGCGTCCGCACCCACGCCCTCTCCGACTTCACCGGCGACGAGACGTACCGCCGCCTGCGCACGGAGGTGCTGGCCGCCCTGGCGGACGACCGGCCCTTTCGTGAGGCCGCCGAGCGGATGGCCCTCGGCTTCCTCCGCGCCCGGCTCGACGGCGCCGCCCCGACCGCCGACCAACTCGCCGCCGGCCTGCGCTACATCGCGGCCGAGCTGCCGTTCTTCCTGGACACCCCGGCCCTGCTCGGCGTGCCCAGCTCCGTCGCCTGCTACCACCTCGAACTGCCGCTCACCCCCGTGCTGTTCGGCCGGTCGGACGGGCTGCGCGCAGCCCCCGGCCAGGCCTACGCGGTCGTCCGCCCCGCCGATGCCGATGCCACTGCCGACCGCCGCGCAGCCTGAACCCCGATCACCGCACCACCCCCACCCCTGCCACCACGAGGAGCCCGATGACCGTCACCGAACAGCCCGAGTTCACCTTCCCGCTCTCCCGCCGGGGCGACCTCGTCCCCGAGGAGGTGGCCGCCCTCCGCGCGAAGCACCCGGTGGCCAAGGTCCGCACCATGACCGGCGATCCGGCCTGGCTGGTCAGCAGCTTCGACCTCGCCCGGCAGGTGCTGGAGGACGAGCGGTTCAGCCTCAAGGACACCGCCGACCCCGGCGTCCCGCGCCAGTACGCCCTGACCATCCCGCCCGAGGTGGTCAACAACATGGGCAACATCAACAGCGCCGGGCTGCGGCAGGCCGTCATGAAGACCCTCAACCCGCGCGCCGACAAGGAGTTGGCACCCTGGCTGGCCGCCGAGGCGCACCGGCTGATCGACCGGCTGATCGAGCAGGGCGCCCCCGGCGAACTGCGCGACGGCTTCACCGAGCCCTACTCGGCCGCCCTGCACTGCCGGCTGCTCGGCATCCCCACCGACGACTGGCGGCGGCTGATGGCCGGCATCGACGTCGCCTTCCTCACCAGCCCCACCCCCTTCGAGGGCTCGGCCGCCAACTGGTACAAGGACCTCGGCTACATGGTCGACCGGCTCAACGCCGACCCGGAGCCCACCGAGGGCCTGCTCGGCCGCTTCGCCGAACTGCGCCGCTCGCCGGAGGCCGCCGACCGGATCTCCGACGAGCTGCTCGCCACCGTGGCGCTCTCGCTGTTCGGCGCCGGAGCGGTCTCCACCTCGTCCTTCCTGCTGCACGCCGTGATCATGCTGGTGCGGCAGCCGGAGCTGGCCGGGCGGATCCGCACCGAGCCGGGCGTGATCGACCGCGCGGTCGAGGAACTGCTGCGCTGGAACCTGTCCATCGGCGACGCGCTGCCCCGGCTCGCCCTGGCCGACGTCCAGCTGGGCGAGGTGCTCGTCCGGAAGGGCGAACTGGTGCTCGTCCTGGTCGAGGGCGCCAACCACGACCCGGAGGTCTTCCCGCACCCCGAGCGGATCGACTTCGACCGCCCGGAGAACCCGCACCTCGCCTTCGGCGCCGGCCGGCACTTCTGCCCCGCCTCCGCGCTCGGCCGCACCCACGCCGGGATCGCACTGACCGCGCTGGTCCAGCGGCTGCCGGAGCTGCGGCTCGCCCTGCCCGTCGAGCAGCTCGCCTGGCGCCCCGGCTTCATCAAGCGGCTGCCGGAGCGCCTCCCGGTGCTCTGGTAGCCGAGGCCGCCGGGGGTCAGTGCACGGCGGCGCCGAGCAGGATCTCCTGGGTGCGGTCCCACACCGCCGGGTCGCAGGCGACCAGCAGCCCGTCGAGACCGCCCGGCGGCTCCGGGCGGTACTCGCTGCCGTCGAGCCGTGCGGACACGCCGCCGGCCTTCGTCACCAGCAGCGAACCGGGGGCGTGGTCCCAGGGCAGGGTGCGCCAGTAGAGGATGAACTCCTGCCGGCCGTCGGCGAGCTGCGGGTACTCCATGCCGGCCGACCGCCGGCCGGCGGACACCTCGCCGAACACCCGGGCATTGGTCTGCAGCTGGTGGTGCAGCACCGGGTCGAGGAAGCGGCTCTTCACCGAGCCGCGCCACGTCGCCGGCTCCGGGGCGGCCGGCTGCCGGACGATCCGCTGCCCGTCCCGCCAGGCGCCGGCGCCGAGTTCGGCGGAGTAGCAGACGCCGCCGACCGGCTGGTAGATCCAGGAGGCGACCGTACGGCCGGCCCGGACGAGCGAGGCCATCACCGCGAAGTCCGGGCGGCCGGCGACGAAGTTCGCGGTGCCGTCGACCGGGTCCACCAGCCAGCACGCCGGCTCGGTGGAGAGCGCCCGGGCCAGCGACGGATCGGCGGCCACCGCCTCCTCGCCGACCACCGGCACCGGCAGCAGCTCGCGCAGCCGCCGGGAGATGATCACCTCGGCCTCCCGGTCGGCGACGGTGACGATCTCACCGGGTGCCTTCTCCAGCACCTCGCCCGCCGCGAGGGCCCGGAACCGGGGCTCGACCGCCTCCGCCGACGCCTCGGCGAGGATCTCCGCCACCTTCTCCATCAGCACCCGAACGCTCCCTTCGCCGGGTACCACTCTCCCACGCCCGGCCACCCCCGACCTGCGGCGGCCCCGGGACCACCGGGCGCACCCGGGACCGCTACCCGTCCAGGAAGTGGAAGCCCGGGTGGGGGTGCAGGAGGAACTCGTGGTGGGAGATGTTCCAGGCGTAGGCGCCCGCCATGGCGAACACCACCCGGTCGCCCGCCCGCAGGCCCGCCGCGGGCACCCGGGCGGCCAGCACGTCCTTCGGCGTGCAGAGCTGGCCCGAGAGGGTGACCGCCGGGCCCGCCGCGGTCGGCCGCTCCCACGGGTACGGCCAGTGCTCGGACGGCAGCACGGCGAAGGGCTGGGCGTGGCCCCGGGTGGCCGGGGTCCGCAGGTGGTGGGTGCCGCCGCGGACGACCGCGAAGTCCTCGCCGTGGCTGTGCTTGAGGTCCAGCACCTCGGTCGCGTACCAGCCGCAGTAGGCGGTGAGCGAGCGGCCCGGTTCGATCCGCAGCCGCAGTCCGGGGTGCCGGTCGAGCAGCTCCTCCAGGCCGGTGCCGTAGGCCGTCCAGTCGAAGCGGCGGCCGGGGTCGGCGTAGTCCACCGCCATGCCGCCGCCGACGTTGGCCTCGGCCAGGCCGAGGCCGGCGGTGTAGTCCACGATCCGCTCGGTGAGGGCGAGTTGGCCCGCCGCGTCGAGGCCGCTGGCGAGGTGGGCGTGGATGCCGCGCAGCCGTAGCCGGCCGGAGCCGGGGGCCTCCAGCAGTCGCAGGCACTCCTCGACGCCAGCCGGGTCCATGCCGAACGGGCTGGGCCGGCCGCCCATGGCCAGGGCGACACCGTCGAGGCGGCCCTCGGCCACCGGCAGGTTGGCCCGCAGCAGGACGTCCACGGCCGCGCCGGAGGCCGCGAGCAGGCGCAGCTCGTGGACGCTCTCCACGTGCCAGCGGTGCACCCCGGCGGCCAGGGCGGCGGCGATCTCGGACGGGGTCTTGCCGGGGCCGCCGAACGCGGTCGGCGCGCCCGGCACCGCGGCCCCGACGTGGGCGGCCTCGCCGCCGGAGGAGACCTCGTAGCCGTCCACGTACGGTCGCAGGGCGGTCAGCAGGGCCGGCTCCGGGTTGGCCTTCGCGGCGTAGTACAGCTCGACCCGGGCGGGCAGCGCGGCCCGGACGGCGGCGGCGTGGGCGCGCAGCGCCGGCAGGTCGTACAGGAAGGCGGGCAGCTCCTCCGGGGCGAGCGCCTCGACGCGGCGGGCGACCAGGGCGCCCGGGGCGGCGTTCACCGGGCGGCCCCGCTGCGGGCGGCCTCGGCGAGCACCTCGGGGGCGAGCGGCGAAGGCAGCCGCACGTAGCCGGCCTGCCGGTCGGGGAGGCGTTCCCAGCGGGTCAGCAGGTTGGCCTTGGCGGGCAGCGGGGCTCCGTCCAGCAGGGCGGTCAGCCGGGCCGGGCGGCCGTGCGCGTCGGCGCACTCGTCCAGCACGGTGCGCAGTTCGGCCCAGAGGTCGGCCTCCAGCCGGCCGGACCGGGCGGGCGGAGCCTGGTCGGCGAGGGCGGCGAGCAGCTCGGAGAGGTGGTTGACCAGCAGGCAGTAGACCACCCGGTCCCAGCCGCGGTCGGCGTCGTAGGTCATCGGCCCGGCGACCTCGGGCGGCAGGCCCGCGAGCGCCGCGCCGTGCCGGCCGGGCAGCAGCTTGGTGCCCTCCAGGTCGCGGAAGAGCACCTGCCCGGGCCGCCCGTCGCCGTCCACGCAGACCAGCACGTTCTGCAGGTGCGGTTCCAGCACCACGTCGTGGTCGAAGTAGGCGGCGAGCACCGGCGGGACGATCAGCCGCAGGTAGCGGGCCCACCAGTCGCGGGCGGCGGCCGGGCCTGCGCCGTCCAGCAGGGCGGCGACCTGCGCCGAGCTGGTCGGGTACTCGTCGGCGACGGCGGCGGCCAGCAGCGGCGTGAGGCCGGGGCGGACGGCGCCGGCCAGGCCCTCGCGGACGATCAGGCCGAGGCCCTCGTACAGCGCGGTGTCGGGGCGGCCGTCCGGGCCGGGCAGGGCCAGCGTGCGGAAGGCGGGTTCGCGCAGCACGGCGGCGTCCGGGAAGCGCCGGGCGAGGTCGGCGAACGGCCCGGCCAGCAGCCGGGTGAGCGCGACGGCGCCGGCCAGCTCGTACGCGGCGTTCTTGCGCAGGCAGTTGGTGATCCGCACGTTGAGGCTGAACTTGAGGAAGGCGCCGGCGCCGTAGAGCGTGCGGACGGAGGCGGTGGCGGTGAACGGCGCGCCGCCCGGGCCCAGGTCGAGCACGTCGCCGCAGGCGAGCGCGGCGGTGAGCGCCGGGTGATCGCGCAGCAGCGAGAACTGCCACGGGTGGGCGGGCAGCAGCCGGTAGCCGGCCGGGACGGCGCCGCGCAGCCCGTCGAGCAGGGCGGCCGCGGCGGGGTCGACGGCGTCCTCGGCGAGCAGCTCGGCGCGGACGGCGAGGTGGCGCAGCCGGAAGGCCGCCCGGGCCTCGGGCGCGTAGGCCGTCCAGGCGGCCGGGTCGGCGGTGCGCCCGGCGGAGCGGGCCTTGGGCGCGGGGTGGAAGCGGTGCCCGAACAGCAGCGCCTGCTCGGACTCCAGGTAGCGGTCCGGCCCGGGCTCCGGGCGGTCGGCCAGGGCGGCGGTCACCCCGGCGTGGCTGGAGGCGAGTTGGGCGAGGAACTCGTCGTTGGCGGTGCCGCCGCGGTGGCCGAGTTCCGCCTCGACCTGCTCGGCGAGCTCCCGCCAGCCCAGCTCCCGCCAGGCGCCCTCCCGCAGGCTGCTCGCGCGCGGGGCGTCGGCGGTGCGGGCGAGGACGGGGCCGGTGAAGCGGTGCGCGCCGGAGAGCGAGGTGCGGCGCAGCGCGACCCGCAGCAGCGCGCCGCGGCGGGGCAGCCGGACGACCAGGTGGCCGTCCAGGACGGCGGTCTGGTGCTCGGGTGCGGAGACCTCGCGCAGCAGGCAGTTGAGCAGGGTGTGCGCGACGGCGTGGTCGGCGCTGGGCAGCCCGGTGGGGGCGCAGGTGCGGCGGGCGTCGAGCCGTGGGGTCATCCGGTTGCTCCCTCGCGGGTGTGGGCGGCGGGCGCCTGCGGGTGTGCTCACCTGGGCGCCTCCAGCAGGTAGTTGGGCCCGGTGGTGTAGTGCTTGTTGATGTCGGCCGCGCCGGAGCGCTCCTTGCTGAGCAGGGTGCCGGCGGTGACCATCGCCTTCACCGGCAGTTCCCGGGCGTCGAGCAGGGCGGTGCGCAGCGGGGCGCCGGCCGGGCCGAGCCGGTCGACGGCCTCGGTGAGCCGGGTGCGCAGCAGTCCGAGGGTCCGTGCGAGCGGGGCGCGGCCGAGGGCGGCGAGCCCGAAGGCGAGGGCGCCAGTGCACAGGTGGCCGGTGATGGTGGTGAACAGGTCGGTGACCGGCCGGTCGTCCGTGCCGGCGATCCGGGCGTCGTCGAACGCGTCGGCGTACGGCGCCAGTTCGCCGAGGCGGGCGATGTTGAGGCGGGGGCCGTCGTCGTCCTTGAGCAGCAGCCGCATCCGGGTGCGGCCGCCGGGGCGGTCCAGCACCAGCGAGGTGTTCTGCTGGTGCGCCTCCAGGGCGATGCCGTACGAGAAGAGCGTGGTGTGCCAGTCGAGCAGCAGCTGCAGCAGCTCGTCGTAGAGGCGCAGCACCTCGCCGCCGTGGAACCGGTCGGCGAGGTGGTCGAGGACGGTGCGCCCGCCGGGGGAGGGGGCGAGCAGGGCGGCCAGCGGAACGGTCACCGCCCCCTCCAGGCCCGCGGGTTGGCGGCGCAGCAGGACGGCGAGGAGCTCGTGGCCGGCGTGGGCGAAGCACTGCTCGTCGGCGTGCAGCACGGTGCCGGCGAACCGGGGCTCGCGGGCGGTGACGGCCTCCAGCAGGCGCTGCCCGGCGGCGCCGTCGACCAGGCTGCCGGGCTTGATGGTGCGCCGGTTGCGCAGGCCCAGGGTGGCGGTGGCCACGGGCAGTTTGAGGTGGACGGACGGGTCCTCGACGACCGCGACGGTGCGCATCGACAGGGTCGGGCGGACGGTCAGGTACGGCCGCTCGGCGAGCCGGGCACCGGGCACCGGCGCGGCCAGGCCGGGTGTCGCGGTGAGCGGGTGGACGGGCAGGGCGAAACCCGGGCCGGGCTCGCCGAGGTCGGCCGGGGCTGGCCACCACGCGGGCAGCGGGCCGACTCCGTGCCGGGTGACGGCCGCCTCGGGCAGGATCAGCCAGCGCAGTTCGAAGGCGGGGTGGAACTCGGGTGCGTGGCCGCGCAGCTGGTCGTCGGTGAGGCCGGCCCGGCCCCGTCCGGCGGGGTGCACCGGGTGGTCGAGGTAGGCGGCGAGGGTGTCGAAGCCGAGCGAGGCGGCCGGGCCCGTCCAGTCGGCCGGGTCGGGGCCGAGGCGCTCGGCGAGGCCGTCGAGCACGGCCGGCCGGGCCAGGTCGTGCAGCCGCATGGTGGCGAGCGCCTGCCGGCACTCCTCGGCGAAGGCGGTGTGGCCCTCCCGGTCGCGCGGGTCGGCGAGGCCGGCGACCGCGGCGAGGATCTCGTCGAGGTCGGTCAGCGGGCGGCCGTCGACCTCCAGCAGCGGGCGGCGGGCCGTCCAGCGGCTCTGGAACCCGTCCTCGGTGACCGGCAGGGCGAGCCGGCCGCCGCGCAGCCAGACGCCGTCCGGCCGCTCTTCGAGCGCAGCGGCCGAGCGCAGCCCGAGCACGTCCTCGCGGTGCAGTGCACCGAGCACGCGGCGGGTCAGCAGCTCCTCCGGGTCGTCCGCGCGGACGGCCGCGGTCACGGGGTGATCTCCCAGCGGTTGGCGGCGAGGAACCGGTCGACCGCGGCGTCCACGGCCGTGCGGTCGGCGCCGACCGCCCAGACCACGCCGAGGTAGTCCCGGTTGGTGCGGTGGTGCTCGTGGTGCTCGCCGATCGGGCGGAACGGCCGGTAGACCAGGCGGATGCCGTCCTCCTCGTGCTCCTGCGCGGGCGGGGCGGCGGTGAGGGTGCCGGCCCGGTCGGCGAGCACCGGCCGGTTGTGGCCGTGCGTGCCGGTGCGGGCGTCCAGGTCGTCCGGGAGCGCCTCGCCGAGGTGGACGCGGAGCACGAGTTCGAAGTACGGGATGTCCAGCAGCTCGGCCAGCATCAGGTCGCACTGGTCGCCGATGGCACGGTAGTTGACCTCGATGATGCGGGCCCGGCCGTCCGGCTGGACGACGAACTCGGTGTGGCAGGCGCCGAGCCCCACCCCGAGGGCGTCCAGCTGGGCCAGCACCTGGTCGACCACCGACGCGGGGTGCTCGGCGACGAACTCCAGTGCCTCCTCGACGAAGTGCGGCGGCGGGGAGAGCCGGGTGCGGAACCCGCCGAGCACCTGGCGGCGGGTGCCGTCGCCGAGCGTCTCCAGGGTGTGCAGCTCGCCCTCCAGGAACTCCTCGACCACCAGGGCGTCCTGCGGCCGCCGCCGGCGCACCGCGGCGCAGTGGGCGGCGAGTTCGGCGGCGTCGGCGACCAGGGCGACGTCCTCGCTGGCGACCCCCTCGCGCGGCTTGACCACGCACGGGTACGGCGGGTCGAGCTCGGACACCGGCTGCCCCGGGGCGAGTTCGAGGGCGCGGACGGCGTCCTGGCCGGCCGCGGCGAGGTGACGGCGGAGCTGCGCCTTGTTCTTCGCCCGCAGGGTGGCCCGCCAGTCCTTGGCCGGAAGTCCGAAGTAGTCGGCCGCCAGGGCGGTCTGGGTCTGTAGGTGGTCGCTGTTGCTGAAGACCGCGTCCGGTGCGTGGTGACGGGAGAGCGTGCCGACGACCTCGCGGAAGTCGCGGACCTCGCAGCCCAGCACCTCGGGCGGCACGGCCAGCCCGCGGTAGGCCTCGCGGTGGGCGTCCGGCTGGTCGGTGAGCACGGTGACCGAGAGGCCGAGCCGTTCGGCGGCGGGCAGGAAGCCCTCGGTGACCGAATCGGTCGGGTTCAGGGCGAGCAGGTACAGCCGCATGGGCGTCGTCCTCGGGTGGTGGCAGGGGCCCGCGGGGCGCGGGGGCGGGCACGTGTCGGCGTCGGGCGGCGGGGTCGGCCGCCCGACGGGCGGTCAGGCAGCCGGTCCGGTGCGGTCGATCGTGCCCGGGGGCGGCGCCCGGAAACCGCGGTCCGGCCGGGGCCGGTGGCGGCGGTGCGGGCTTCGGCCACGGGACGCTCTGCGGTGGACACGGAACGGAACCTTAGGTTAGGCGTACCTAATCACGTCAAATCGGCCGATCTGTCGGGGTGTCGGCGTGTCGACGGACCGTCAGGTCCATGTAAGGTGAGGCATACCTTAGTTGATCACGGGAGTCCTCCGATGCTCCAGCTGACGGCCGCGCGCGCCTCCGCCGCCGGGTCACCCGCGTCGATTCGGCGTCTTGTCGACATCTGCCCGGCGCTGCCGGTCACCCTGCTCGACGGACCGCCGGCCGACCGCGAACGCTGGTGCCCCGGAGACGCCCTGGCCGCCCGCGCCGAATCCCTCGTCGCCGCCGAGGCCGCCCGCATCGAGGCCGCGCACGGCACTGCCCCGCGGCCCCACGTCGCCGCGTCCCGGCTCCTCCACCATTACCTGTGGTCGCTCTGCCTGCTCACCGCCGGGCCCTGGTACCTCGACGGACGGGCCGCCCGGATCGCCCCCGGCGCCCTCTGGATCGAGGAGTCCACCGGAGACCTCGCCCTGCTCGCCGACCTCCCCGAGGACGGACCGCACGGACCGGACGGCCTGCGGACGGCGGTCGCCGCCCACGCGGGGCCGGTGCTCGGCGCCTTCCAGCCGTACGTCCGGCGCGGACCCCACGCCCTCTGGGGCATGGTCACCGACGACCTGGTCTCCGCCCTCTGGTACCTCGGCCGGACCCTCGGCGAGGAGGACCGGGCGGTCACCGCCGCCTCCGTCCTGCTGCCCGGCGGCACCCCGCCCTTCAGCGGCGCCGCGGCCTTCCGCCGCCTCCCCGGCACGGAGGGCCGCCGCCACTGGACCCGCACCCGCCAGGGCTGCTGCCTCTACTACGCCGTCCGCCCGGACGAGGCCTGCACCACCTGCCCCCGCACCCCCGACGGCGAACGCGTCCGCCGCCTGGAGTCGTGAGTACGGGTGGACCAGGGGTGCTGCCGTCTTCTCTAGGCCCTGCGGGAGACGGCCACGCCGGTGAGGCAGAGGGCTCCGCCGGCCAGGGCGAGGGGGGCGGGGAGTTCGCCGAGGAGGAGCCAGGCCATCAGCACCACCAGGGCGGGAACGGCGTACGTGGTGGCGCCCATCCGGCCGGCGGTGGTGCGGGAGAGGGCGTAGGCCCAGGTGGTGAAGGCGAGGGCGGTCGGGAAGAGGCCGAGGTAGACCAGGCCGAGGACGGCGGAGGCCGGGGCCCGGCCGAGGTCGTGCACCAGGCCGGGCGCGAACGGCAGGCAGGCGACCGCGCCGATCAGGCAGCCGAAGGCGGTGGTCTGCAGGGGAGTGGCGTGCCGCAGCGCGGGCTTCTGGAGCACCACGCCCGCCGCGTACGCCGCGGCGGACAGCAGGCAGAGCACGATGCCGAGCAGCGAGCCGTGCCCGCCGTCGCCGGACATCGACAGCCCGGTCACCACGGCGCCCGTGAAGGAGACCGCGATCCCGGCGACCAGTCCGCGCGGGAAGCCCTCCTTGAGCAGCCAGCCGCCGAGCAGGGCGATGAGCAGCGGGCCGATGTTGACCACCATCGCGGCGGTGCCCGCGTCGACCTGCTGCTCGCCCCAGTTGAGCGCCACCATGTAGAACCCGAACCAGAGCACTCCGGAGGCGGCGATGCCGGGCCAGGCGGCCCGCGGCGGCAGCCCCTCGCCACGGGCGGCCAGCAGGACGATCAGGGCGATCGCGCCGACGGCGAGCCGGCCGAGGGCGAGTGCCCCGGGGCCGAAGGAGGTGCCGGCGTCGCGGATGACGACGAAGGCGGAGGCCCACAGCGCGACGGTGGTGGCGGCCGCGCCGAGGGCGCGTCCGTCGAGCGGCGCGGCGGCGTCGGTGAGTGTCTGCTCCATGCCGCGCACGGTACCGGCCGGAGGGTTCGTTGCCGACCGAAATACCGCCGCCCGAAACATCGCGGCCGAAACGGCGCGGGCCGCCGGTCAGCAGCCCTCGGAGAGCAGCTTGTCGTACGCGGCCCGGACGGTGCGGTCCATGGCGAGCATGAACTGGGCGTCGGCGGTGGCCCGGGCGAGCGGGCGGACCCGGCGGATCCGCTCGGTCAGTCCGGCGGCCTCCTCGGGGGTGAGGTCGTCGACGTGGGCGAGCTTGCCGAGCAGGTGGTCGCGGGCGAGTTCGGTGAAGGCCTCGGCGACGGCGTCGAGGTGTTCCTGGGTCCTGCGGCTGACGTCGAGGACGGCGGCGAGCGGGACGCCCTCGGCGACCAGGGCGAGGGTGGCGTCCATCAGGCGGCGGCTGATGTGGGTGATGCCGTCGTCCTCGACGGTGATGTAGCCCTGGGCGATGGACTCGGCGGTGTTCTCGGGGGTGAGCTGGTCGCCGAAGGCGGCGAGGAGTTCGTCCCAGCCGAGCCGGACGGGGGTCTCGTCGGACCAGGGGGCGGCGATCTCGTCGCGCAGGCCGATCAGGTCGGCGACGTCGCGGCCGCTCTCGCCGGCGCCGATGAGTTCGGCGATGCCGCCGAGGGTGTGGCCGCGCTCCAGCAGTTCGCCGATCATCTTCAGCCGGGCGAGGTGCTGCTCGCCGTACCAGGCGATCCGGCCCTCCTTGCGGGGCGGCTGCAGGAGCTTGCGTTCGCGGTAGAAGCGCAGGGTCCGGGTGGTGATGCCGGCGGCCGCGGCGAGCTCCTCGACGCGGTACTCGCGGGGCTGCCCGCTGCTGCTGGTGATCTCCGCCACGCCGCTCAGCATAGGGCGGTCGCGCCGCGAGACGTCGTGTCCGGCTCCTTCCGCACGGGGGCGGCAGCGGCTACTCTGCCAATCATGCCAGTGATTACTGGCACGGTTAGGCTCGACAGTCCCCGCCGTTCCACCAGCTCCGCCCGGATCCACCCGCACCCCGTACCTCACCCCCCCACCCTCGCCACCTGCCCTGGAGCCGCCGCATGGCATCGCGCAGCAAGCAGCCCGCCGCACCCGCCGCGGGCGCGACCGACCATCCGCACGTGCGGGTCGCCGTGATCGGCTCCGGCTTCGGCGGCCTCGGCGCCGGCGTCCGGCTCCGCCGGGCGGGCATCACCGACTTCGTCATCCTGGAGCGGGCCGCGGCCGTCGGCGGCACCTGGCGCGACAACAGCTACCCGGGCTGCGCCTGCGACGTCCCCTCGCACCTGTACTCCTTCTCCTTCGCGCCGAACCCGCAGTGGCCGCGCAGCTTCTCCGGCCAGCCCGACATCCGCGCCTACCTGGAGAAGGTCACCGACACCTTCGGGCTCCGCCCGCACCTGCGGTTCAACGCCGAGGTCACCGAGGCGCGCTGGGAGGAGGGCCCGGCCCGCTGGCGGCTCACCACGTCCGCCGGCACCTGGACGGCCGACGCCGTGGTCTCCGCCGCCGGGCCGCTCGCCGACCCGCAGATCCCGGACGTCCCCGGCCTCGCCGACTTCCCCGGCACGGTGTTCCACTCCTCCCGCTGGGACCACGACTACGACCTGGCCGGCAAGCGGGTCGCGGTCGTCGGCACCGGTGCCTCCGCGGCCCAGATCATCCCGGCGATCCAGCCGCAGGTCGGCCGGCTCACGGTCTTCCAGCGCACCCCGGCCTGGGTGCTGCCGCGCCGCGACCGCGAGATCACCGGCCTGGAGAAGTGGCTGCACGGCGCCCTGCCGCCGACCGGAGCGCTGCGCCGCGGCACGCTCTTCGCGCTGCGCGAGCTCCAGGTGGACGCCTTCGTCCGCCGCCCCGGCCTGCTGAAGCTCGTCCAGAGGATCGCCGAGAAGCACATCGCCCGCGGTGTCGCGGACCCGGCGCTGCGGGCCCGGCTGACCCCGGACTACCGGATCGGCTGCAAGCGCATCCTGCTGAGCAACACCTACTACCCGGCGCTGGCCGCGGCCAACACCGACGTGGTCCCCTCCCGGCTCGCCGAGGTCCGCGGCTCGACCCTGGTGGCCGGGGACGGCAGCGAGCACGAGGTGGACGCGATCGTCTTCGGCACCGGCTTCCACGTCACCGACATGCCGATCGCCCAGCGGGTCTTCGGCATCGGCGGGCGCAGCCTGGCCGAGGAGTGGAAGGGCGGCATGGAGGCGCTGCGCGGCTCCACCGTGCGCGGCTTCCCCAACCTGTTCTTCGTGATCGGCCCGAACACCGGTCTCGGCAACAGCTCGATGATCCTGATGATCGAGTCGCAGCTGAACTACCTGGTGGACGCGCTCACCACCCTGGACGCGGTCGGCGCGACGGCCATGCAGCCCACCGCCGTCGCCCAGAGGCACTGGAACCTCGAACTGCAGCACCGGATGGACCGCACGGTCTGGACGACCGGAGGCTGCGTCAGCTGGTACCTCGACGACAGCGGGAAGAACACCGTGCTGTGGCCCGCGTCGACGACCGCCTTCCGTCGTGCCACCCGCCGGGTGGACCTCGCCGAGTACGAGCTGATCAAACGCCCCGCGGCCGTCACCGCCGCGGCACCCGCCGAGGAGGTGCCGGCGTGATCGACGCGGACTGCGTACTGCCCGACCCGGCCGCGATCAGGCGGGTCCGCTCCGCCGACGGCACCGGGCTCAACGTGGAGCTGTACGGGCCGACCGGCGCCCCGGTGGTCGTCCTCGCCCACGGCTGGACCTGCTCCACCCCGTTCTGGGCGCCGGTGGTCAACCGGCTCGCCGCCGACCACCGGGTGGTCGCCTACGACCAGCGCGGCCACGGCCGCAGCGACGTGCCGTCCGGCCCCGCCGGGTACGGCACGGCCCGGCTGGCCGACGACCTGGAGGCCGTGCTCACCGACGTCCTGCCGGACGGCGGCCGCGCGGTGCTGGCCGGCCACAGCATGGGCGGCATGACGATCATGGCCGCGGCCGACCGCGGCGGGGTCGCCGCCCGGACGGCGGGCGCGCTGCTGATCAGCACCGGCCCGGCCGACCTGGTCGCCGAACTGCTGGTCGTCCCGGCGGCCGTCCGCGGCGCCGGGCTGCGGCGGGCGCTGCACCGCGCGGTGCTGGAGTCGAAGCTGCCGCTCGGCCCGGTCAACGGTGTCAGCCGCGCCCTGCTGAAGTACGCCACGATGGGCCCGGGCACGCCCGCGGCCCGGGTGGACGCCTGCGCCCGGATCGTGCACGCCTGCCCGACCTCCGTCCGGCACGGCTGGGCGAAGGTGCTCGGCGAGCTGGACGTCACCGCGGGCCTGGCGAGGCTGACCGCGCCGACCACCGTGGTGGTGGGCAGCAGGGACCGGCTGACCCCGCCGGTGCACGCCCGCCGGATGGCCGCCGCACTGCCCGACCCGCAGGGCCTGCTGGAGCTGCCGGGCGTCGGGCACATGTCCCCGATGGAGCGGCCCGCCGAGGTCGCCGCCGAGATCCGCCGGATCGTCACCCTCACCGCCGACACCCGCGCCGACACCCGCGCCGACAAGCAGAGGAGCGCCACCGCATGAACCCGCCCCTGTCCTCCCAGGTCGTGGTGGTGACCGGTGCCGCCCGCGGCATCGGTGCCCTGATGGCCCGCCGGCTCTCCGCGCAGGGCGCCAAGGTGGCGCTGGTCGGCCTGGAGCCGGCCGAGCTGAAGGCGGTCGCCGCCGAGTGCGGTCCGCACGCCTCCGCCTGGGAGGCCGACGTCACCGACCTGGAGGCACTGAGCGCCGTCGCCCGGCAGATCCAGGACCGCTACGGCCGGATCGACACCGTGGTGGCCAACGCCGGCATCGCCATCGGCGGCCCGCTGCTGGACAGCGACCACCGGGCCTTCACCCGGGTGATCGAGGTCAACCTGCTCGGCAGCGTGGCCACCGCCCGGGCCTTCCTGCCCGCGCTGACCGAGAGCCGCGGCTACCTGCTGCAGATCGCCTCGCTGGCCGCGCTGACCCCGGCTCCGCTGATGTCCGCGTACTGCGCCAGCAAGGCGGGCGTCGAGGCGTTCGCCCATGCGCTGCGCGCCGAGGTGGCGCACCAGGGCGTCAGGGTCGGTGTCGGCTACCTCAGCTGGACCGACACCGACATGGTGCGCGGCGCCGACCAGGACACCGTGCTGAAGCAGATGCGGGCCCGGCTGCCCTGGCCCGCCAACAAGACGTACCCGCTCGGACCGGCGGTGGACCGGCTGATCGCCGGCATCGCCCGCCGCTCGGTGCACGTGTACGCGCAGGCCTGGCTGCGCGGCATGCAGCCGGTCCGCTGGCTGGTGCCCTCGGTGGTGGCGCTCGGCGGCCGCCGCGACATGGCCCGGCTGGAGCCGGAGCTGAGGGCGACCGCGGACCAGCGGCTGCGGCCGGTCGGCGCGGGCGGCGAGGCCGACACCGCGGCCCGGAGCACCGGCACGCTTCCGGGCGAACCGGCGGCGGGTCGAGTGGACGGCACGGCGGACTGACCGTCAGTCTCGGGCCGGGGTGGCGGAATCCGGCGCCCCGGCCCTGACGGCTTTCGGCCAACCGGGTGCGGTTACGTTGGCGTAAAAGCTCCCCATGAACAGCCCAATGGCCGGTAAACCTCCGGCATTTGAGTGATTTGTCCGTACTATTTCGCGGCCGGAACGCATCTGACACGTGCACGGCGGGAATGCGTAGCCTCTGCTCGGCGGCCCCCAACGCCGCCATTCCCCCACACCCTCCTCGGGAGAGCAGATGCGCCGTTCTGCCCGTGTCATCCGTCCTGCCCTCGCGGCCCTCCGCGGCAACCGGCTGCTCGCCGCGGCCGCACTCGCCGGCGTCCTGTCGGTGGGTCAGCTGGCCCTGCCGGCCTCCTCCACGGTGCTGGCCGCGCCGAGCGCCTCGGCCTGCACCGGGGGCGAGGACGCCGCCGCCCGCCGTGCCGCCGGCTCCACCGCGCACGAGCC
The DNA here is from genome assembly GCF_040702125.1 of Kitasatospora sp. NPDC085895. Lineage (NCBI taxonomy): Bacteria > Bacillati > Actinomycetota > Actinomycetes > Kitasatosporales > Streptomycetaceae > Kitasatospora > Kitasatospora sp. NPDC085895. Next base: position 146,993 of record NZ_JBFBJY010000004.1, read on the forward strand.
GAACGCCGTCACCGACGTGCAGGCCCAGGCGATGGACGCCGAGCTGAAGGCCCGGGTCGCCAAGCTGGCCAAGACCTCCCAGGGCTCCCAGCTGCTCGCCGACTCGGCCCTGGCGGCGACGAGCATCCCGGTCTACGTCCACGTCATCCACTCCGGCACGACGGGCAAGCTGTCGGCCGGGACGATCGCGAGCCAGCTCTCGGTGCTGAACGCCGCGTACGGTGGCCAGGGCACCGGCAACACCGCGACGCCCTTCACCTTCACCCTGGCCGGCACCGACTACACGGACAACGCCTCCTGGTACAACGGCATCACCCCCGGCTCCAGCGCCGAGAAGCAGATGAAGTCCACCCTGCGCAAGGGCGGTGCCAACGCGCTCAACCTCTACACCGCAAGCCTCGGCCAGAGCCTGCTCGGCTGGGCGACCTTCCCGAGCTCGTACTCCTCCAACCCGACCGACGACGGCGTGGTGATGCTCGACGCCTCCGTGCCCGGCGGCTCGGCCACCAACTACAACGAGGGCGACACCGCCACCCACGAGGTCGGCCACTGGCTCGGGCTTTACCACACCTTCCAGGGCGGCTGCAACGGCAACGGCGACTACGTGGCCGACACCCCGGCCGAGAAGAGCGCCGCGTACGCCTGCCCGACCGGCCGCGACACCTGCACCACCAAGACCGGCGTCGACCCGATCCACAACTTCATGGACTACACGTACGACTCCTGCATGTACCAGTTCACCCCGGGCCAGGTGACCCGGATGACCAACTCCTGGGCCGCCTACCGGGCCTGACCCGGCGCAGCCCCACCGCGCCGCCCGTCCCCGGGTCCGTCCCGGGCGGGCGGCGCCCGTGCGCCCCGGCGGTTCGACCCGGTACGGTCGGCGCATGACCACTGCTCTCATCACCGGCGCCACCGCGGGGATCGGTGCCGCCTTCGCCCGACGCCTCGCCAGGGACGGCCGTGACCTCGTCCTGGTCGCCCGTGACACCGAGCGGCTGGAGGCGGCCGCCGCGGACCTCGGCAAGCGCTTCGGCGTCCGGGTCGAGACGCTCACCGCCGACCTCGCCACCGACGCGGGCATCACCGCGGTCGAGGAACGGCTGCGGGACGCCGAGCACCCGGTCGACATCCTGGTCAACAACGCCGGCTTCGGGAACAAGGGCGCCTTCCTCCAGGTCCCGCTCGGGGCCGAGCTGGACATGCTCAAGGTGCACGTCGAGGCCGTCCTGCGGATCACGAGCGCGGCCGTGCCCGGGATGCGCGAGCGGGGCCGCGGCGCGGTGGTCAACGTCGCCTCGGTCGCCGCCTTCTTCCCGCGCGGCACCTACGGGGCCAGCAAGGCGTGGGTGGTCAGCTTCACCCAGGGCGTCGCCCGCGACATCGCCGGCAGCGGGGTCCGGCTGCAGGCGCTCTGCCCCGGCTTCACCCGGACCGAGTTCCACCAGCGGGCCGGCATGGGCACCTCGAACATCCCCTCCTGGGGCTGGCTGGACGCCGACCGCGTGGTCGACGACTCGCTGCGCGACCTGGTGCTGGGCAAGACCGTCTCGGTGCCCGGCAAGCGCTACAAGCTGGCGGTGGCGCTGGCCCGGCTGGTGCCGAGCGGCCGGGCGGGTGCGATCTCCTCCAGGGCCGGGCGCAGCTACGGGCCGAACTGAGCGCCGGACCGGGGTGGCGCGGCCGGACCGCCAGGAATAGGGCCATGCTCATTATTAGTTAGGCTAATGATGATGCAGCCCTTGCCCGGCGGTCCCGCCCGCCCCCGCCCCGGAGGTCGCCCTTGAAACTCGACCGGATCGACTGGACCCCGCCCGAACGGGACCGGGCGGAGCAGCCCCCGCCCGCCCAGCTCCGCCGCATCCTCGCGCTGTTCCGGCCCTACCGCGGGCGGCTCGCCGTGGTCGGCCTGCTGGTCGCGGCCTCCGCGGTCGTCTCGGTGGTCACCCCGTTCCTGCTGCGGGCCACCCTGGACACCGCGATCCCGCAGGGCCGCACCGGGCTGCTCACCCTGCTCTGCCTCGGCATGATCGCCGCCGCGGTCGTCAACAGCATCTTCAACGTGCTGCAGACCCTGATATCCACCGTGGTCGGCCAGCGCGTCATGCACGACCTGCGCACCGCCGTCTACGCCCACCTGCAGCGGATGTCACTGGCCTTCTTCACCCGCACCCGCACCGGCGAGGTGCAGTCCCGGATCGCCAACGACATCGGCGGCATGCAGTCCACCGTCACCATGACCGCCACCTCGCTGGTCTCCAACCTCACCGGCGTCGTCGCCACGGTCGTCGCCATGGTCGCCCTCGACTGGCGGCTGACCGTCGTCTCGCTGCTGCTCCTCCCGGTCTTCGTCTGGATCAGCCGCCGGGTCGGCAACGAGCGGAAGAAGATCACCACCGAGCGGCAGCACAAGCTCGCCGCGATGAGCTCCGCCGTCCAGGAGTCGCTCTCGGTCAGCGGCATCCTGCTCGGCCGCACCATGGGCCGCGCCGACTCGCTCTCCCGGGACTTCACCCGCCAGTCGGACGAGCTCGCCGACCTGGAGGTCCGGGTCAACATGGCCGGGCGCTGGCGGATGTCCACCATCCAGGTCGTGATGGCCGCGATGCCCGCACTGATCTACTGGGCCGCCGGACTGACCTCCGCCGGCGGCGCCCCGATCGTCTCGGTCGGCACCCTCGTCGCCTTCGTCTCGCTGCAGCAGGGCCTCTTCCGGCCGACCGTCAGCCTGCTCTCCACCGGGGTGCAGGTGCAGGTCTCGCTGGCGCTCTTCCAGCGGATCTTCGAATATCTCGACCTGCCGGTGGAGATCGCCGAGCCGGACCGCCCGGTCCGCCTGGACCGCGTCCGCGGCGACGTCACCTTCGAGGGCGTCGAGTTCCGCTACCAGGGCGACCAGGACCGCCCCACCCTCGCCGGCGTCGACCTCAAGGTCCCGGCCGGCAGCTCGCTCGCCGTGGTCGGCGAGACCGGCTCCGGCAAGACCACCCTCAGCTACCTCGTCCCGCGGCTGTACGACGTCACCGGCGGGCGGGTCTGCATCGACGGCACCGACGTCCGCGAACTCTCCTTCGACACCCTGGCCCGCGCGGTCGGCGTGGTCTCCCAGGAGACCTACCTCTTCCACGCCTCGGTCGCCGACAACCTGCGCTTCGCCAAACCCGACGCCACCGACGAGGAACTCGTCGCGGCCGCCGAGGCCGCCCAGATCCACTCCATGATCGCCGCCCTGCCGGACGGCTACGACACCCTGGTCGGCGAACGCGGCTACCGCTTCTCCGGCGGCGAGAAGCAGCGCCTCGCGATCGCCCGCACCATCCTGCGCAACCCGCCCGTGCTGATCCTGGACGAGGCCACCAGCGCCCTCGACAACCGCACCGAGGCCGCCGTCCAACAGGCCATCGACGCGCTCGCCGTCGGCCGCACCACCATCACCATCGCCCACCGGCTCTCCACCGTCCGGCACGCCGACCAGATCGCCGTGCTCGACGCCGGCGAGGTGCTGGAGCTCGGCAGCCACGAGGAACTCCTCGACCGCGGCGGCCACTACGCCGCCCTGCTCCGCCGCGAGGAGGCCGCCTAGGGAGTGTCCTCACGGGGGCACCACGCGGGTGCCCCCACGCGCCCCTGGCGGTGCATCCGCACCCCCTGGTGGTGCGCCCCCTCCCGCGAGCCGGGCCCGGTGTCAGTCGGTGGATTCGCGGGCCGCGGCGGCGGCCGCCAGCGCGGCCGTCAGGTAGCGGCGGACGGTCGCGAGTTCCGAGGCGTCGAAGTCGTCCGCCGCGCCCACCAGGGCCCCGATCATCGGGCCGAAGAACGACCAGCCGAGCCCGACCGCCTTCTCGTCCACGGTGAGCAGCACCCGGCGGCGGTCCCGGTCGTCCCGGGTGCGCGCCACCAGGCCGAGCCGTTCCAGCCGGTCGACCAGGCCGGTGGTGCCGGCCGAGTTGAGCCGCAGCGCCGCGCCGAGCCGGCCGGGGGTGACGGTCTCGCCGGCCCGGGCCGCGTCCAGCAGGTGGATGAGCGCCCGCAGGTCCGTCGGGTGCAGGCCGTGCCGGGCCGCGAACTCCGCGCCGAGCAGGTCGAACTCCACCGTCACCGCACGCAGCAGGTGCACCAGGTCCATCGCCGGCCCCTCCGGCCGTTCCTCCGTCACCGCACCCGACCGTCCTTCCTTCGTCGACCCCTCCGGGATTATTCTCTCGTTCAGCGAGAGAATTGGTCAACGAGACACCGTCACCGAGACGACCGGGGGTCAACCGTGTCCACCACCGCGTCCCGCACGCACCAGGACTTCGACGCCGCCTACGACGCCCTGCTGGCCCGCTGGCCGGCCGGCACCGCCGAACTCGACGTCCCCACCCCGTACGGCACCACCCGGGTGCACGCCCACGGCCCGGCCGGTGCGCCGCCGCTCGTCCTGCTGCCCGGCGGCGGCGCCACCGGCGCGGTCTGGGCCGGCACCGCCGCCGCCCTCGGCGGGCAGCACCGGGTGCTCGCGGTCGACCTGCCCGGCGACGCCGGACGCAGCGCCCGCGGCGGCCGGCCGCTGCGCACCGGTGACGACCTCGCCGCCTGGCTGGACGCGCTGCTGGACGGGCTCGGCGCCGGGCGCGCCGACCTCTGCGGCCACTCCTACGGCGCCCTGCTGGCGTTCGGGTACGCGGAGCGCAGGCCGCAACGGGTCGACCGGCTCGCCCTGCTCGACCCCACCCAGTGCTTCGCCGGCTTCCGGCCCGGCTACGTGCTGCGCGCGCTGCCGCTGCTGCTCCGCCCCACCCGGGCGAACGCCCTCGCCCTGCTGGCCCGGGAGACCGAGGGCACCGCCGACCCGGACTGCGCCGAGGTGTACGGGCAGGGCGTCGGCCTGCCCGACCTGGCCCGGCCGCTGCGGCTGCGCCGACCGGACGCCGCCGCGCTGCGCGGCCCCGTGCTGGTGCTGGTGGCCGGCCGCAGCGGGGCGCACGACGCACGGAAGGTCGCCGCGGCGGCCCGCAGGGCGCTGCCGGACGGCGAGGTGGCGGTGCTGGAGGGGGTGACCCACCACGGGCTGCCCGTGGTGGGCGGGGACGCGCTGAACGCCCGGCTGGCGGCCTTCCTCGGCCGCGGACGGGATCAGGCGGCCTTCGGCGCCTCGTTGTAGGCCTCGGCCAGCTCCTGGCCGGACAGCTCGTGGATCGCCGCCATCACCTCGTCGGTGACCTGGCGGCGGGCCCGGGCCGAACGGGCCTGGCCGTGCAGCTCCGGGAAGTGCAGGGGCTTGCCGAAGCGGACCGTCACCCGGCGGATCCGCGGGATCCGGCGGCCGACCGGCAGGATCTCCTGCGGGCCCTCCAGGGCGACCGGGACGACCGGCACGCCGGCGGTCAGCGCCAGCCAGGCCACGCCCGTCTTGCCCTTGTAGAGCCGGCCGTCCAGCGAACGGGTGCCCTCCGGGTAGATGCCGAAGGCCTTGCCGTCGTTGAGGATCTCCAGCGCCTGCTCCAGCGAGGCGGCGGCCGCGCGGATCTCACCGCGTTCGACCGGCACGGCGTTGATCACCGAGGTGAAGAACGCGCGGGAGACCGCACCCTTGAGCCCGGTGCCGGTGAAGTACTCGGCCTTGGCCAGGAAGTACACCTGGCGCGGGGCCGTCAGCGGGATCACCACGCTGTCGATGAAGGACAGGTGGTTGCTGGCCAGGATCACCCCACCCTTGCGAGGCACGTGCTCCAGGCCCTCGACGACCGGCCGGTAGACGGTCTTCGCCAGCGGCTTGAGCACGAGCTTCGTGATGAGGTTGAGCATGGGCCCTCCCTGGCCGGCCGACGGTGTCCCGACCGGTCGGCGCGGGATCAGTCCGCACATTACGACATGCACCCCGGCGTCCGTCCACTCCCTCCCGGGGCGGGTCGACCGAGATCCTCGTCACGCTGCGCACCCGCGCGGTCGCGCAGCCGGAGGCGGTAGGCTGACGGGCCGTCACCCGGTGCGCCGGGGCGGTGTCAGGCCGTGAGCACCCGGCGGTCCGGGGCGGCGGCCTGCGCGCCGGTCGGGAAGACCTCCCGGACGACGCGCTCGGCGGCGTGCCCGTCGTCCCACGGGCAGAACCGCTCGCGGAAGCGCGCCCGCAGCTGCGGGGCCGGGTCGCCGGCCAGCAGGGCGTCGGCCGCCTGCCCGGTGGTGGTGGCGACCGCGCCGGGCGGCTCGGCGAGCAGGTCGAAGTAGACGCCGCGGACGGCCCGGTACTCGTCCCAGTCCGGGGCGAAGAGCGTGATCGGCCGGTCCAGCACGGCGTAGTCGAACATCATCGAGGAGTAGTCCGTGACCAGCGCGTCCGAGGCGAGGTACAGGTCCTCGACCACCGGATGGTCGGAGACGTCCACGATGCGGGCGGCGTCGGGTCCGGCGGTGAGGTCGCCCGCACCGCCGGTGTGGAAGTAGTGGGTGCGCACCAGCAGGGTGTGGCCGGGGCCGAGCCGGCGGGCCAGCTCGGGCAGGTCGAGCAGCGGCAGGTAGCCGCCGCGGGCCTCCCGGTGGGTCGGCGCGTAGAGCACGGTGCGCTGCCCGGTGCGGATGCCGAGCGCCTCGCGGACGGCGGCGCACTCCTCGGCGGTGGCGAGCGCCAGCCGGTCGTTGCGCGGGTAGCCGGTCTCCAGGATCCGGTACCGGCCGGGGAAGGCGCGGGCGAAGTGCTCGCTGGTGTGCGGATTGGGGGAGACCAGGTAGTCCCAGCGGTCGACGGCCTCCTGGAGACGGCCGAAGTCCATGCCGTCCGCAGCGATCGGATGGTCCTTCAGGTCCATCCCCATGCTCTTGAGCGGGGTGCCGTGCTGGGTCTGCAGGTGCACGGAGCCCGGCCGCTTGCCCATGGTGTGCGGGAAGTTGACGTTGTTGACGAAGTACTTGGCGGTGGCCATCGCCCGCAGGTAGCCGGGGGAGTTGAGCAGCACGTACGGCACCCCGGGCGGCAGCGCGGCGGCCTGGGCGGGGGTCTCCACCACCCACACGCCGCGGATCTGCGGGGCCAGTTCGCGGGCGCGCTCGTAGATGGCGGCCGGGTTGCAGGCGTAGCCGCGGTGCCAGTAGGCGGCGTACACCGCGAGGTGCTCGTCCATCGGCAGCCGGCGGAAGGCGTTGTAGACGGCGAACCGGGCGCCGCCGCGCACCACCCGGCGGACGGCCGGGGCGACGGCCAGGGTGCCGCGGCGGGCGGCCCGCGGCAGGGCGCGCGTGCGGCGCAGTTCGTCGTAGGAGCGGCGGGCGCCGCGGGCGGCGAGCCGGTAGGACAGTCCGCGCGGCCCGCGCGGGAAGAGGTGGCCGGGCGGGCGGTGCCGGGCGATGTGCTCGGTGATCCGGCGGAAGAAGTCCGGGCGGGACGCCGGCGGCACCAGGCCCGGCGTGTCGTAGACGGTGAGGGCCTGCCGGACGGTCCGCTCGAAGACGGTCGCCCGCAGCGGGTGGGGGCGCCGGTCCAGGAAGGCGAAGATCTCCTCGTACTGGGCGAAGGCGTCGGCGTGCTTGGGGGAGGGGGTGCTGGTGATCGCCCCCGGGCGGCCGCGGCGGTACGCGTAGCAGGGGCGGTCCAGGAACCGCAGCCGGCCCGCGGCGAGCAGCGCCGGGTAGGTGACGGAGATGTCCTCGTAGTAGCCGCGGCCGAAGGAGACGCCGAGGCCCAGCAGGTAGTCGCGGCGCAGCACCTTGTTCCACACCGCCATCACGGCGCGCAGCAGGTCGGGGTGGTCGGCCGCGGTGCAGCCGGCGGCCAGCTCGGGCCCGGTCAGGTGGTGGTGCCAGGGGTTGGGTGCGGTCCCGCCGTCGTTGTAGACGTGCACGAAGTCGGTGAGCAGCACGTCGGCCGGGGGTAGCCCGGACGCGGCCCGCTCCTCCTCGGCGCGCAGCTCGGCGAGGACGGCGTCGAGGGCGCCGTCCAGCAGCCGGTCGTCGCTGTCGACGAACCAGACCCAGCGGCCGCCGGCCTCGGCCAGCCCGGCCTCGCGGGCGCCGCCGAGGCCGCGGTTCTCGGTGAGGTGGCGGACCCGCAGCCGGGGGTCGTCGGCCGCGTACCGGTCGAGGATCGCCCCGCAGCCGTCGGGGGAGAGGTCGTCCACCGCGATGATCTCGACCTCACCGGTGGCGGCGGTCTCCGTGCGCAGGGAGTCCAGGCAGTCGGGGAGGAAGCGCTCCACTCCGTGGACCGGCAGGACGATGCTGAGGAGGGGGATCACGCTCGTGTTCACTCCGCGCAGGACAGGTGGGTCGGCGGCTGCTCGCCCGGTACAGCCCACTGTAGCGAGCGCAAGTGGACGGCCGGTTGACAGAAAGTGATCGGCGTGGTGTCGGGATGTGTCCCGGTCCGACTGCTTCGGACTGTGAAGGCGCGGCGGGGGTCGAGAGGGCGCCGACGGGCGCGGACGTCACGGCCCGCCGTCCGGGGACTGGGCAGCGGCCCCGGACGGCGGCCGGAAAACGCGACCGCCGGTGCCGCGCCGTGCGAGCGGCGGCACCGGCAGTCCGGTTTGGCGGTCCGGCCGACCCTCAACGACCGACCGCCGGTCCGTCACCGCACCTGAGTCGGGCCGCCGCAGCGTCGAGACGGCCGGACAGTGACTCAGCAGGTGTCGGAAGTTTTCTTCATCTGTCGAACTCATTCGACAGGAGTCTCGAGGGGTGGCTCGGGAACTCCGTGTCTGAGGAAATATTGCTTGTAGGTTTCCGTCGCGTCAATCCCTCGGACGCGTTCAAGTTGTGAAGGCACTCCGGATGATCCCCCGTAGGCGGGCCGGGCCGCGGCGCAGGCCCGCACTCTCACCCGCACCGGTGACCCGGCCGGCCGCCGCGTCACCCGCGCGGGCTGCCCGCCGGCCGCACCCCCGGAGCTCCTCCCGCCCCCTGCGCGCCGGGCCCGTGCCGCCGTACGCGGCTGCGGCACCCGGCGTGCTGCCGTCGACAGGTTTGAAGCGCGTCCGATATGCCCGACCTGCGGTGCTGTGTCGCCGGTGATCGATGCCCAGTCGTGACCGAGACCACGGCCATCTGGTGAAGTGTCAGATCCGTTCGCACGATACGGTGGCAGAACACCAGGACGCTTGCGCGCGGAGAGCCACTCACGGATAGTCTTCGCCTCACGGCCCTGGCGCCTCGTAGGGGTGGGAAACGATGGAACAGATGCAAGTGCGACCCCGGCCGCGAGTGCCGGCGATCCAGTGCGGTGTCGGCACGACCGGCCGCCGGATCGACCGCCACCTGGCCGTACTCGGCGCGCCCGCGCTCTCGGCGGTCGACACGGCCGAGGCCCTCGGCCTGATAAGGGAGCTCACGCCGCGCGGCACCGGTGCGACCGGCACGCAGGCCGCGCCCCGGCGCACCGCCCGGGTGTCGCTGCTCACTCCGCTGCGCCGCCTGCGCCGCAGCCTGTTCGGCAGCCGGCACTAGCAGCGCGGCGGCGGCCCGGCAGCGGGCGCCGCGCGCCGGCCGGGCCGTGCCCGGCCGACGACCCGACGGACAGTCACCGTCCGCCGGGTCTTCGTCATGCCTCCGTCCCACTCCCCGGGACATCCGCCGGTCCGCGGCGGCCATGCGTCAGGATGGCCCCATGGCGGACACCTTCCACACGCTGACCTTCGAGACCACCACCGGCGCCGGTGAGGTCGCCCTCGACATCACCGAGCGCTGCGCGGCCTTCCTCACCACCGCGGCCGCCGGCCGCGACGGGCTGCTCAACGTCTTCGTCCCGCACGCCACCGCGGGCATCGCCGTGATCGAGACGGGCGCCGGCAGCGACGACGACCTGCTCGCCGTGCTCCGCGACCTGCTGCCCGCGGACGGCCGCTGGCGGCACCGGCACGGCACCCCCGGCCACGGCCGCGACCACGTGCTGCCCGGGCTGGTCGCCCCGCACGCCACCCTGCCGGTGATCGGCGGCAAGCTCGCGCTCGGCATCTGGCAGTCCGTCGTCCTGGTCGACACCAACGTCGACAACCCGCGGCGGACGGTGCGGCTCAGCTTCCTCGGCTGACGGGCGTACCCGCCCGCCGTCCGGCGTTGCCGACGGTGCCGCCGCCCACCCGCCCGGGCCCCGGACGCCCACCATCACCGAGGAGGCCGACCATGACCGAGCCCGACACCTCCACCGCTGCCGCGACGGACGCCGTCTGCGAGCTCGCCCCCGCCGCCGGCCGGGCCGTGCAGGGCCTCACCCCGGCGGCCGGCACCGGCCCGCGCGCGGACTGCGTCCTGTGCGGCGAGCCGACCGAGTACCCGGCCGACCACGTCGGCTCGACGCTCTGCGCGGTCTGCACCTGGCAGCAGGCCCAGCGGATCGCCTGCGCGGGCTGACCACCCGTCACCACGGTCGGCGGGCCCGCCGCGCCCCGGCCGGAACACCGCTGACGGAGGTTCAGGCGTCCTCCCGGTCGGCGACGGCCAGGGTCGAGCCGTGCCGCTGCTTGCGGACGACCAACTGGGAGGGGATCCGGCTGCGCAGATCGGCGACGTGGCTGACGATGCCGACCGCGCGGTCCCGCTCGCGCAGGCCGTCGAGGACGTCCATGACCTCCTCCAGGGTCTGCTCGTCGAGGCTGCCGAAGCCCTCGTCGATGAAGAGGGTGTCCAACGGCATGCCGCCCGCCTCGTCCGTCACCACGTCGGCCAGGCCGAGGGCCAGGGCCAGCGAGGCGAAGAAGCTCTCGCCGCCGGAGAGCGTCGCGGTGTCGCGGTCCCGGCCCGTCCAGGCGTCCACCACCCGCAGCGACAGGCCGGAGCGCTTGGTGCCGGCGACCGGGCCGTCACTGTGCACCAGGGTGTAGCGGCCGCCCGACATCCGCACCAGCCGGTCGCTCGCCGCCGCGGCCACCTGCTCCAGCCGGGCCGCCAGCACGTACGACTCCAGCCGCATCCGCAGCGCGTTCTCCGCCGGGGCACCGGCCACCAGGGCGGCGAGCCGGCTGATCCGGCCGAACTCGGCGAGCTCGGGGGCCAGCGCCGCGGCCAGCCCCGCCAGCTCGGCGCCGATCCGGGCCAGCGCGGCACAGCGCCGCTCCGCGGCACCGGCCTCCGCCGCGGCCCGCTGCAACCGGTCGGCGGCCCGCGCCTGACCGGCCCCCGCCGCGACCGGATCCGCGGGCGGCAGCGCCGCGGCGGCCACCAGCTCGGGACGGACCAGCTCGGCCTCGACCGCGGCCACCGCCCGGTCGTGCGCCTCCAGCCGGGCCTCCAACGCGGACCTGCCGGCCGCGGGCAGGACCGCGGCGCGGGCCTCGTCCGGGGTGGCGAACCCGGCCTCGGCGGTGGCCCGCAGCAGCTCCCGCTCGGCCTCGGACAGCCGTCCGGACGCCTCCGCCGCCGCGTGCACGGCGTTCAGGGCCGCGGCCACCGCCCGGGCGTTCTCGTCCAGCTGCCGGGCGCGGGCGGCCACCGACGGGGCGTCGCCCCGGGCGCCGGTGATCAGCTCGGTGAGCCGCAGCCGCTCCGCGGCGAGGTCCTGCAGCCGGGCGTTGGCGGCGGCGGCGTCCGCACCGCCGGCCCGCAGCTGCTCCTCGCGGCGGCGCTGTTCGGTGGTGAGCTGCTCGATCCGCCGGACGGTCGTGCCGAGGGCGTCGGCCCGCCGGACGGCAGCCGACCGCTCCGCCTCCACGGCCGCCAACTGCTCGGCGAGCTCGGCGGAGGCCGTCTCGCCGGCGACGGCCAGGGCCGCGGACTCGTCGGCCCGCAGCCCGGCCACCGTGCGCCGGGCGTCCTCCAGCCGCTGTTCGGCGTCGGCCTGGGCGGCGGCGGCGCGCCGCTGGTCCCCGGCCGTGACCTGCCCCTCGCCGGGGCGGGCCGGGGCCGGGTGCTCGGCCGCGCCGCACACCCGGCAGGGGTCGCCGGCCCGCAGCGCACCGGCGAGTTCGGCGGCCATCCCGGCCAGTCGGCGCTCCTGCAGGTCGAGGGCGGTCGCCCGGGCGGTCAGGGCCAGGTCGTGGGCGCCCCGCTCGTGCTGCTCGGCGCGGGCGAGGTCGGCCCGCACGGTGTCCCGGCGGTCGGCGGCGGCGCGGCGGCCGGCGAGCTCGGCCCGCCGTTCGTCCAGCCGGAGCACCGTCCCGGCGGCGTCCTCCGCGGCGGCCCGCTCGGCCTGCAGCGCCTTCAGCCGGGCGTCGACCTCGGCCAGCCAGTCCCGGGCGTCCTCGACGAGCTGTTCGGCGGTGTCCCGGCGGTGCGTCAGGTCGGCGGCCTCGCGTCCGGCCTCGTCGTGGCGGCGCTCGGCGGCCCGGGCGGCGGTGAGCTCGCCGACCGCGGTGCGCAGCCGGCGCTCCTCGGCGGCCAGCGCGGCCGCGTCCGCCCCGGCGACCGGCCGTGCCCCGGCCGGCCCGGCCTGGTGCGGCAGCAGCGTCCCGAGCCCGCCGTCGGCGCCTGCGCCCCCGCCGGTGTCGGAGCCCGCGGCACCGGCCCGTACCGGCACCGCGGCGAAGCGCCGCCGCAGGGCGGCCCGGCACTGCTCCTCCGCCTCGGCGGCCGCGGCGTGCGCGTGCTCGGCGGCGGCCCGCAGCCGGAGCGCGGACTCCACCCCCAGGGCGGCCCGGGCCGCGGCGAGCCGGCGGCGCTCGGGACCGAGCGCCGCGCCCTCCTCGGCCAGCCGCCGGGCGGTGCCGACCGCCGCCGCGTGCCGGAGCTGCTGCTCGGCGAGGGTGTCCGCGGCCCGCCGCCGCCCGTCCGCGTCGGCCTGTGCCTGCCGGGCCGCGGCGAGGGCGGCGTCGGCCACGGCCCGCTGCTCGGCGGCCTGGCTGCGCAGGATCGCGGCCCAGCCGAGCACCCCGTCGACCAGGCCGGCGGCGCTCGCCGCGGAGCCGTCCTCGGCGGGCAGCCAGTCGTCCGCGGGTTCGCCGCCCGGGCCGGCGGCCTCGGCGGCCCGGGCGGCCAGGTCGCGCAGCCGCTGCCGGCCGTCGCGGACGGCCGCCTCCTGGCGGAGCCGGCGCTCGGCGAGCCAGCGCTCGACCTGGCCGAACCGCTGGGTGTCGAAGAGCCGGCCGAGCAGTTCGGCGCGCTGCTTGGTGTCGGCCCGCAGGAAACGCGCGAAGTCGCCCTGCGGCAGCAGGACGACCTGGCAGAACTGCTCGCGGCTCATGCCGACCAGGCGGCGGATCTCCTCGCCGGCCTCCTGGTGGGAGCGGCTGACGGCCCGCCAGCCGGGGGTGCCGCCGCCGGCGTCCGCGGCCCACTCGCGCAGCAGGGTCTGCGGCTTCTCGGTGGTGGTGCCGGTGCCGCGCAGCTTGGGCCGCTGCTGCTCGGGGCTGCGGGTGATCTCCAGCCGCCGGCTGCCCAGTGTGAGGTCGAGCCGGACCTCGGTGAGCAGGCCGGGCGCGGCGTGGTCGCTGCGCAGCGGGTTGCCCCGGCGGGCGCCGGGCACCTCGCCGTAGAGGGCGTAGCAGACCGCGTCGAGCACGCTGGACTTGCCGGCGCCGGTCGCGCCGCGCAGCAGGAAGAGCCCCGTCGAGGCGAGGCGGTCGAAGTCCACCTCCTCGGTGCCCGCGAACGGGCCGAAGGCGGTGAGGGTCAGCCGGTGCAGCCTCATCGGGCGGCCTCCCGGGCGAGCTCGGCCTCGCGGCGGACGGTCTCGAAGCCCTCGGTGAGCCAGTCACGCTCGTGCGCGCCGAGGTCGCTGCCGGGCCGGACGTGCCGGACGAAACCCTCGGCGATCTCCAGGTCGGAGCGCCCGGTGACCCGGGCCGCGTACGAGGGGTGCGGGTCGCCCTCGGCCGGCTCGGGCTCGAAGAGCAGCTGGAGGGTGTGCGGGAAGCGGCGGCGCAGCGACTCCATCGGCTCGGGGGGCCGGGCGGCGTCCGTGAGGGTGGCCTGCACCCAGCAGTCCTCGGCCCAGGCGTGCTCCTCGGCGGCGAGCAGGTCGGCGAGGCGGCCGCGCAGCCGGGCCAGCGCGCGCGGCTGCGGGCAGTCGATCCGGCGCTCCTCCGCGATCGAGCCGTCGGCGTCCAGCTCGATCAGCCACATGGTCTTGCGGTGGTCGGCCTCGGAGAACGAGTAGGCCAGCGGGGAGCCGCTGTAGCGCAGGTGCGGGGCGAGCCGCTGACTGCCGTGCAGGTGGCCGAGGGCGGCGTAGTGGACGCCGTCGAAGACCGCGGCGGGCACGCTCGCCACCCCGCCGACGGTGATGTCGCGCTCGCTGTCGCTGGGGGCGCCGCCGGTCACGAAGGCGTGCGCGAGGACGACCGCGCGGGTGCCGGCCGGACGCTCGGCGAGGTCGGCGCGGACGGCGTCCATCGCGGCGCCGAGCACCTGCTCGTGGCCGCCGCGATCCAGCCCGAAGCGCTCGCGGACCAGGGCCGGCTCCAGGTACGGCAGGCCGTAGACGGCCACCGGCCCGTGCGCGTCGGCGAGCAGCACGGGCTCGGCGCAGCCGTCCGGGTCGGTGCGCAGGTGGATGCCGGACCGGTCGATCAGCCGGGCGGCGACACCGAGCCGCCGGGCCGAGTCGTGGTTCCCGCTGATGAAGACCGTCGGCACGCCGAGCCCGGCGAGGCGGACGAGGACGTCGTCGAAGAGCGCGACCGCCTCCAGGCCGGGCAGCGCCCGGTCGTACACGTCGCCCGCGACCAGCACCGCGTCCACCCGCTCCGCCGCGGCCACCGCGACCAGGTGGTCGAGGAAGGCGCGCTGGGCGTCGTGCAGGCTCTCCCGGTGGAAGGAGCGGCCGAGGTGCCAGTCGGAGGTATGCAGCAGTCGCATGGGCATCGACCCTAACGTGCGGCACCGTCAGGTCGGGGCGGCGACCACCGGGCCGGCGCCGATCCGTGATCGCGGGCGGACGGTCGGTGACGGGCGGTAGGGTCGCGGCGCGGGCACGGCGGCGTTGCGGGTGTGCCCCGGGCGGCGGCCAGGACTGTTCATCGACCGGATGTTCGGGGAAGATCAACAGTCGGAGCGGGCGGCGGCCCGCCGCACCCGCTCCCCGGCCGCCGACCGGGCGCGCCGGCGGCCCGGGACCGGAGGGGACACGCGTGAACCGCATCGAGTACAGCGCGGAGATCGCCGACCTGCTCGGGAGGGTCCGGCGCCGGCCGATCGCGGGCTGGCCCTGGCGGCCCGGCGAGGCCGTGCCGGCCGGGCTGCCGGTCAAGCAGTCCTGGGGCTGGCTGTTCGCCCCGGACGGGCGGGTGCTCACCCTGGTCAACCCGAGGGACGGCATCGTCAGCCTGCCCGGCGGCTCGCTGGAACAGGAGGACGGGGGGGACCCGGCCGCGGCCCTCGCCCGGGAGGCGGGGGAGGAGGCGCAGGCGGTGATCGGCCGCCCCCGGTACCTCGGCTACCTCTACGACCGGGTGGGCTCGGCGAACGG
Source organism: Kitasatospora sp. NPDC085895 (assembly GCF_040702125.1). Lineage (NCBI taxonomy): Bacteria > Bacillati > Actinomycetota > Actinomycetes > Kitasatosporales > Streptomycetaceae > Kitasatospora > Kitasatospora sp. NPDC085895. Next base: position 162,300 of record NZ_JBFBJY010000004.1, read on the forward strand.
CGGGCACGAGTGCGCCCGCGTCCGGATGGCGGCGGCGCTGCGCCGGGTGGGCCCCTCGCAGCCGGACCCGGCCTCGGGCCGGCACTACCGGCGGCTGCTGGTCGCCCCCGGCCTCGCGGTCGAACTGCTGGGCTGGGGCCCGCAGGGCGTCCGCCAGGCCCGGGCGGCGGTGACCGCGGCGGTGGTGCACCTCGGGGTGCCGGCCTCGGCGAACGAGACGATCGAGGAGCTCCCGCCGGCCGGCTGCGTCCTCTTCGGGTGACTCCCAGGATTCTTTGACGAACCGTCAATCCTGCTTTCAGAAAAGGTTTCCATCGGAATTCCGGATGGCACCGCGGTGACGTGACGGTGCCACACCCGATGCTCCGTCAACAACTTTGGCATGGGCACTATCCGGCGAGGCTACTGCCTGGTATCACAACAGTGTGATCCGGGTCACCCCCACTTCCGGATTGCATTCACCCCCCCACCCGGAGGTTCCCCCATGCCTCGCACCAGAGTCCTGCCCGTCGCGGCCACGGCGCTCGCGCTCTCCCTCGCCACCCTGATCACCGCCACCGACGCCTCGGCCGCCGGAGCGCGCTACGTCGCCCTCGGCGACTCGTACTCCGCGGGCGTCGGAGCGGGCAGCTACACCAGCGACAGCGCCAGTTGCAAGCGCAGCACCAATGCCTACCCGTACCTCTGGAAGAACGCCAACGCCCCCACCTCGTTCAGCTTCGTCGCCTGCTCCGGCGCGAAGACCGGCGACGTGCTGAACAACCAGGTCTCCGCACTCAGTTCGAGCACCACCCTGGTGAGCATCACCATCGGCGGCAACGACGCCGGCTTCGCCAGCACCATGCAGACCTGCGTGCTCAACTCCGAGAGCAGCTGCCTGAGCGCGGTGGCGACCGCGAAGTCCTACGCCACCAACACCCTGCCCGGCCAGCTCGACGCGGTGTACTCGGCGATCCGCAGCAAGGCCCCCAACGCGCACGTCGTGGTGCTCGGCTACCCGCACCTCTACAAGATCGGCGGCAGCTGCATCTTCGGGATCGGCGACACCAAGCGCACCGCGATCAACGGCGCCGCCGACACCCTCGACTCGGTCATCGCCAAGCGCGCGGCCAACGCCGGCTTCACCTTCAAGGACGTCCGCAGCATCTTCACCGAGCACGAGATCTGCGGCTCGTCCACCCAGTGGCTCAACAGCACCACGCTGCCCGTCGACGAGAGCTACCACCCCAACAAGGCCGGCCAGTCCGGCGGCTACCTGCCCTCGTTCAGCGCCGCGGCCTGACCCCCCACCGGCCCGCCGTGCCCGCGCCCCGCGCGGCGCGGCGGGCCGTCAGGGCGCGTACAGCTCCTCGATGTCCTCCGCGTAGTAGGCCTGGATCGCGCTGCGCCGCATCTTCAGCGAGGGCGTCAGCAGCCCGTCCTCGGCGCTGAACTCCTTGGGCAGCAGCCGGAAGGCGCGGATCGACTCGGCCCGCGAGACGGCGGTGTTGGCCGCCGCCACCGCCCGCTGGATCTCCCCGTGCAGATCGGTGTCGGCGAGCGCCCCCCACACGTCCAGCTGTTCGCGGCCGCGCAGCTTCAGCCAGTGCGCGAGCGCCTGCGGGTCCAGGGTGACCAGGGCCGCCACGTACGGGCGGTCGTCGCCGACCACCAGGCACTGGGCCACCAGCGGGTGCGAGCGCACCCGTTCCTCCAGGGCGCCCGGGGCGAGGTTCTTGCCGCTGCTGGTGACGATCAGTTCCTTCTTGCGGCCGGTGATGGTGAGGTAGCCGTCCTCGTCCAGCTCGCCGAGGTCGCCGGTGGCCAGCCAGCCCCGGACGAGCGCCGCCTCGGTGCACCGCGGGTGGTTGAGGTAGCCGGAGAAGACCGTGCCGCCGGTCACCCACACCTCGCCGTCGTCGGCGATCGCCACCGCCGCCCCGGGCACCGGCCGGCCCACCGTGCCGAACTTGGGCCGCCCCGGCGGGTTGGCCGTCACCGCGGCGGTGGTCTCGGTCAGGCCGTACCCCTCGTACACCGTCATGCCCGCCCCGGCGAAGAACAGGCCGAGCTCGCGGCCCAGCGTCGAGCCGCCGGACATGATGTTGCGCACCCGCCCGCCGAGCACCGCCCGCAGCCGCTGGTACACCAGCCGGTCGTAGGCGGCGTGCCGCACCCGCAGCGCCGTGTTCGGCCCCGGGCCGTGGCCGAGCGCCTTCCGCTCGCGGGCGGCCGCCCAGGTGACCGCCGTCTCCGCGGCCAGGTCGAACAGCTCGGCCTTGCCGGCCTCCTCCGCCCGCTCCCGGGCGCGCTGGTAGATCTTCTCGAAGACGTACGGCACCGCGTGCAGGAAGGTCGGCCGGAAGGACTCCAGCGCCGGCAGCAGGCTGTCCGTGGTGAGCTGCCCGTGGTGGCCGATCCGGATGCCGCCGCGGACGGCGGCGACCTGCACCATCCGGCCGTAGACGTGGGCCAGCGGCAGGAAGAGCAGGGTGGCCGGCGGCACGCCGCCGGTGTCCCGGAAGATCTCGTCCCAGCCCTCCAGCAGGGCGTCCGCCTCGGCGGTGAAGTTGCCGTGGGTGAGCAGGCAGCCCTTGGGGCGGCCGGTGGTGCCCGAGGTGTAGATGACGGTGGCGATGCTCTCGGCGGTGACCCCGAGCCGCTGGCGGTGCACCAGCGCGTCCGGCACGCCCCGGCCGTCCTCGATCAGCGCGCCGACGCAGTCCCGGTCCAGCTGCCAGATGCCGGTGAGCTCGGGCAGCGCGTCGCAGACCGCGCCGACCGTCATCGCGTGGTCCTCGTGCTCCACCACGCAGGCCACCGCCTGCGTCTCGGCGAGGATCCAGCGGACCTGTTCGGGCGCCGAGGTCGGGTACACCGGCACCGGGATCGCGCCGACCGCCCAGAGCGCGTAGTCGAAGAGCGTCCACTCGTAACAGGTGCCGGACATGACGGCGACCCGGTCGCCGTAGCGCACGCCCCGGGTGAGCAGCCCCTTGGCGAGGGCGAGCACCTCGTCCCGGAACTGGAGCGCCGTCACCGGCTGCCACACCCCGTCCACGAGCCGGGAGAGCTGGATCAGCCCCGGGCTCTGCTCGGCCGTGTCGAACACCGAGTCGGCGAGCCCGCCGGCGGCCGGCTCGGACAGGGCGGGGCTGCTGACCTCGCGCACACCGCCCCCGATCCCCGTCTTCCCCCGCGCGGTCGGCCTGCCCGGCCGGCGGACGGATCGGCAGCGAAGCTACCGGATCTCCGGCCGCGCTGCCCAGAGGCCCGGGGACGTCCCGGCGCGATCGGCACCGAGTGCACCCCCCGGTGACAGCGGAGAGCGGTCGCCCGGGGAGCAATCCAGGATCAATCGGACAGGCGCCGGAAGGGATGGCTGCGACCCTTCGAACGGGTGGTCAGCGCGGTGTAGAGTCACGCAGATCCGACGGCCCGGCCCTCCGCCGGGACACCCATGCCCGATCGGGGAGGCGCGACCGCCCGCCCGAACCGCACCCCTGTCCGCGCTTGGCTCCATCCCGACCGAGGACCCCATGCGTCTGCGCAGCAGCTCGATCCGCGCGAAGATCATCGCGCTGCTCATGGTGCCCATCGTGGCGCTCACCGGGCTGTGGGTCTACGCGACCCTGGTCACCACCGGGGACGTCCGCAGCCAGTTCGACGTCAGCTCATCTTTCCATGAACTGGTCAAGCCGGTCGACCAGTACACCCTGGATCTCCAGGAGGAGCGCCGCACCGCCGTCCTCCGCCTCGCCGACCCCGGCTCGCAGCCGAACAAGGACGCCTACGAGCACGCCCAGGCCGCCACCGACCACAGCCTGCGCGAACTGCGCTACCTCAACGACACCGAGGCGCTCGGCCGGCTCGACGCCCAGCAGCGGACGAAGTACCAGGACATCCTCACCGCCGCCGACCAGCTCTCCGCGATCCGCGGCCAGGCCCTGCGCGACGTCGTCAGCTGGGACCACGAGCTGCTCGCCTACAGCGACCTGGTGGAGACGGTCTTCCCGTTCCGCTCCTCCTTCGCCGGCCGGCAGAGCGGTCAGCTGCCCCGGCAGACCATGCTGCTCACCGAGCTCGTCCGCGCCCGCGAGTACCTCTCCTGCGAGGTCGCCGCGATGCAGGCGCTGCGGGTCACCGACAAGCCCGGCGACGAGATGATCCAGGTCGCGCTGGACAACATGCACTCCCAGCAGGCGCTGTTCAGCGTCTACGCCGGCGAGCTCGACCTCACCGACCAGCGCGACTACGCCGACCTGCGCAGCTCCGACAACTGGATGGCGCTCGCCGCCGCCGAGGCCAACTTCGACTCCTCGGTGCAGCGCGTCGCCGCCGTCCACGCCAACCCCAAGGACCCGTGGCGCGAGTCCGCGACCCCGGTGCTCGCCTCCTACGCCGACCTCAACACCCGGCTCGCCGACCGGATCGGGGAGCGCGCCGAGTCCTACGCGATCAACCAGATCGTCCGCGGTGCCGTCGCCGGTCTGATCGGCCTGCTCGCCGTCGTCCTCTCCGTCCTCATCTCCTACCGGATCGGCCGCGGCCACGTCCGCGAGCTGGTGGCGCTGCGCAACGCCGCCCAGGAGCTCTCCGGCACCCGGCTGCCGCAGATGATGGGACGGCTGCGCCGCGGCGAGAGCGTCGACGTCGCGGCCGAGACACCCGACCTCGAGTTCGGCGCCGCCGAGATCGGCCAGGTCGGCAGGGCCTTCCACGACGTCCAGGTGGTCGCCGTGGAGGCCCTCGTCGAACAGGCCGAACTGCGGCGCGGCGTCGCCGCCGTCTTCGTCAACCTCGCCCGCCGCAGCCAGGTGCTGCTGCACCGCCAGCTCACCCTGCTGGACGCGATGGAGCGCCGCACCGAGGACCCGACCGAGCTGGAGGACCTCTTCCGGCTCGACCACCTCACCACCCGCATGCGGCGCCACTCCGAGGGCCTGATCATCCTCTCCGGCGGCTCGCCCGGCCGCGCCTGGCGCAAGCCCGTCCGGATGGTCGACGTCGTGCGGGCCGCGGTCGGCGAGGTCGAGGACTACGCCCGGGTGATCGTCCGGCCCTTCCCCGGCACCGGCCTGCTCGGCAGCGCGGTCGCCGACGTCACCCACCTCGTCGCCGAACTCATCGAGAACGCCACGGTCTTCTCCCCGCCGCACGCCCAGGTCACGGTGCAGGGCGAGGTCGTCGCGCACGGCTTCTGCCTGGAGATCGACGACCGCGGCCTCGGCCTGAGCGAGCACGCGCTGGAGGAGATCAACCAGCGGCTCGCCGTGGAGCAGGAGTTCGACCTCGCCGACACCGACCGGCTCGGCCTGTTCGTGGTCAGCCGCCTGGCCCGTCGGCACGGCATCCGGGTGCACCTGCGGCCCTCGCCGTACGGCGGCTCCACCGCCGTGGTGCTCGTCCCGCGCGAGCTGCTGGCCGACGCCAACGAGGTGATGGCCGACCAGTTCTCCGGCCGTCCGGCCGCCGAGCCGGCCCGCCCGGCCGCCGTCCCCACCGGGGCCGCGGCGGACTCCGGCAGCGGCGGCCGCGCCAGCAGGGCGCGCAGCGCCCCGCGGATCAACGGCGGCCCGAAGCCCTCGAACGCCGAACCCGCCTCCACCCCCGGCGGACTGCCCCGCCGGCGCACCGGCGTCCCGGAGGCGGCCGGCACCGGCCGCCACCGCCGCCCGGAGGGCCCCGCCGAGGCCCCGGCCGCAGAGCCGGCCGCAGAGCCGGCCGACACCCCCGCCGCCGCGCCCGCCCCGGCGCCCGCAAAGACCCCCGCGCCGGTCGCCGGCGGGCTGCTGCCCAAGCGCGTCCGGCAGGCCAGCCTCGCCCCCCAGCTGCGGCAGGAGGGCGAACAGCAGGCCGCCGAACCCGTCCGCGAGCGCTCGCCGGAGGAGGCCAGGGCCGCCTTCGCCTCCTTCCAGCGCGGCTACGCCCGCGGCCGCGGCGACCGCCTGCAGCCCGCCTCGCTGACCGTGGTGCCGGACCTGCCCGACGCCCCCGAACCACCGCAATCCGGTCGACCGCGGGTCGGGGTCCCCGTACCGCCCCGGGTGGCGCTACCCTCTGCACCCGTCCCACCTGCTCTGCCGGCCGCGCGCCCGCGGCCCCAGCTGTACCCCGTACGCCAAGGAAACCCCGTACCACCCGCACCACCCGCCCCAGCGGAAGGAACCGAGAAATGACCGCAACGACACAGCCGTCCGGAGACCTGAACTGGCTCCTGGACGACCTGGTGGGCCGCGTCGCGACCCTGAGGCATGCGGTGATCCTGTCCAGCGACGGTCTGGCGACCGGCGTCTCCAGCGGCCTGGCCCGCGAGGACGCCGAGCACCTCGCGGCCGTCGCCTCCGGTTTCCACAGCCTGGCCAAGGGCGCCGGCCGGCACTTCCGGGTCGGCGGGGTCCGCCAGACCATGGTGGAGCTCGACGAGGCCTTCCTCTTCATCACCGCGGCCGGCGACGGCAGCTGCCTGGCCGTGCTCAGCGACGCCGAGTCCGACGTCGGCCAGATCGCCTACGAGATGGCGCTGCTGGTCAAGCGGGTGGGCGAGCACCTCGCCGCCGAGCCGCGCACCGAGTCCGCCGCGCAAGGGAGATGACCGACGGGATGGCCGCCGAGGACGACGCACCGCAGGACGGGCCGTACGAGGACCCGTACGACGACCCCTACGACACCGAGCCGGAGATCGACCTCTTCACGCCGCGCAGCGCCGCGGACGACCGCTGGTTCGACGACGACGCGGGGCCGGTGGTGCGGCTGTTCTCGGTGACCAGGGGACGGGCGGCCAGGCCGGTCGACGAGGGCCTGTTCGACCTCATCTCCCTGGTGCGCGCCACGGCCGCCGGGGGCGGGGCCGACCACGAGCCCGCCCTCGACGCCACCCACCACGCCCTGCTGGCGCTCTGCCGCGACGAGCCGCTGAGCGTCGCCGAGCTCGGCTCCTACTGCGACCTGCCGGTCAGCGTCGTCCGGGTGCTGCTCGGCGACCTCAACGACGCCGGGCTGATCACCGTCACCCGGCCCGTGCCGCTCGCCCAGCGACCCGACGAGCAACTCCTGCGAGACGTGATCAATGGCCTCCGTGCACTCTGACGCCCCCGCGGACACCCGGTCCGCCCTCTGGTCCTCCACGGCCCTGAAGATCCTGGTCGCCGGCGGCTTCGGCGCCGGCAAGACCACCCTGGTCGGGGCGGTCAGCGAGATCCGCCCGCTGCGCACCGAGGAGCTCCTCAGCGAGCGCGGCCGCCCGGTCGACGACACCTCCGGGGTCGAGGCCAAGCGCAGCACCACCGTCGCGATGGACTTCGGCCGGATCGACCTGCGGCCCGGCCTCGCGCTCTACCTCTTCGGCACCCCCGGCCAGGACCGGTTCTGGTTCGTCTGGGACGAGCTGGCGCAGGGCGCGCTCGGCGCGGTGGTGCTCGCCGACACCCGGCGGCTCGCCGACTCCTTCCCCTCGGTGGACTTCTTCGAGCAGCGCCGCATCCCGTTCGTGGTCGCCGTCAACTGCTTCGAGGGCACCGAGGTCTACGCGCCGGAGGACGTCCGCGCCGCGCTCGACCTGGACCCCGGCATCCCGGTGCTGCTGTGCGACGCGCGCAGCCGCGAGGACGGCAAGGAGCTGCTGATCCGGCTGGTCGAGCACGCCGCCGCGCAGGCCGGCCTCGACCCCACGGGCGCCGCCGAGGGGTGACGGACCGTTCGGTCGGACGGCCCGTCACCAGGGCTTCACCAGGCCCGTCCGGACCGGTGTCCGAATGGCGGGACGCGAGGGTCCCGGATGGCGGACGGCCGGGCCGTCGGGGTTGCCTGCGGCCGTCCGGGCGTGGAAGGCTCGTACCCGTTGCACGTTGCGCGCCCCGCGCCGTGCCCCTGGGGGAGGAGGCAGTCGACATGACCGCAGACGCGTTCCGCGGCACGGTCCTGCCCGCCCCCGCCGTGCCGGCGCTCACCGTACGCCGCCACATCGACCAGGCGCTGGTCTGCAGCGCCTGCTGTCACTGACGGACCCCACCGGCCCGGGCCAGCCCGGCGCCGATCCCCGTCCCCGAACCCCCGGCCGGGCCGCGTCCTGACGGCTGCCCGGCGCCTTCCGCCCTGCGCCCACCCGGAGACCCGACCGTGGACCCGTTCCGCCCCGAGCTCGAACCGTTCTGGCCGTCCCGCCAGCCGCACCTCTTCGACCAGACCTGTCGGACCGCCTAGCGCGCGTCCCGCCCTTGCGGTGGACTGACCGACCGTCAGCGCCACTTCCGCGCAAGGCCCGACGCGCAGACGACCACCCGAATCCGTCCCGCGCGAAGAGAGCCCACCATGTCCTCCACCTCCACGGCCACCCGTACCGTCACCGCCGCCACCCCGCACCTGCGGGCCGTCCGCTCCGTGGCCGCCGTCCCCGGCGGCACCGAGCGCTGGTACCCGAGCACCACCGCCGCCCCGCACACCACCACCCCGGCCCCGCACACCACCGCCGCAGCGCCCCAGCAGACCCGGCCCGCGCCCGAGCGGCAGCCCGCCGCCCTGCTGCCCGCCGGCCTGCCGGAGGGCGCCACGGTCGTCGCACTGCCGCCGTCCGCCCTGCCCCAGGGCCTGCTCGCCCAGTACGGCGCCGAGCTCGGCGCCTCCACCGGGCACCCGCTGGTCGGCTACCTGCTGCTCGTCCCCGCAGACCAGGCCCCCGCGCCCACGGCCGCCCCGGCCGCCGTCGCCCCGGCCGAGCGGCCTCGGGCCGCCGCCCGGCCGTCCGCGCACGGCATCAGCGTCGACACCGACCGGCGCACCGCCCACGTCGACGGCGTCCAGCTCGACCTCACCTACCTGGAGTTCGAGCTGCTCGCCCACCTCACCGAGCACCCGCACCGGGTGCACACCCGCGACCACCTGGTCACCGCCGTCTGGGGCTACGGCCACGTCGGCGACGGCCGCACCGTCGACGTGCACGTCGCCCGCCTGCGGCGCAAGCTCGGCGCGGCGCACCGCGACAGCATCGTCACCGTCCGCCGGGTCGGCTACAAGTACGCGCCCGCCGTCTGAACGGACGCAGCAGCACGACGGCCGGGGGGGGGGGCGGGGGGCCGGCCGCCCCCCCCCCGGGGGGGTGGACCCGGGGGCCACAGAGGGCCCCCGCCGCCGGCCCCCCCCCCACCCCCCCCCCCGGCCGGTGGCACGACCGACGGCGCAGGCCGGTCGGGCCGTCGGGCTCAGCGGCTGAGCCGGTCGATCTCGGCGAGCTCCTCGGCGGTCAGCGGACCGGCCTTCAGCGCGTCGAGGTTCTGGTCGAGCTGGGCCACGCTCGACGCACCGATGATCACCGAGACCACCCGCTCGTCCCGCAGCACCCACGACAGCGCCAGCTGGGCGAGGGTCTGACCGCGCTGCTCGGCCACCTTGTTCAGCGCCCGCAGCTGCTCCAGCTTCTGCCCGGTCAGCGCCTCCTCGCGCAGGAAGTGGCCGACCGACATCCGCGAACCGGCCGGCACCTCGCCCGACAGGTAGCGGTCGGTCAGCAGCCCCTGAGCCAGCGGCGAGAAGGCGATCATGCTGGTCCGGGTCTCGCCGATCGCGTCCAGCAGCCCGTCCTCCGGGGTGCGGTTCAGGATCGAGTAGCTGATCTGGTTCATCAGCACCGGCGTGCCCATGCCGCGCAGGATCTCCACCGCCTCGCGGTGCTGCTCGGCCGGGTAGTTGGAGATCGCCGCGTACAGCGCCTTGCCCGAGCGGACCGCCCGGTCCAGCGCCCCCATCGTCTCCTCCAGCGGAGTCGTGGGGTCGTAGCGGTGCGAGTAGAAGACGTCGACGTAATCCAGGCCCATCCGGCCCAGCGACTGGTCGAGACTGGACAGCAGGTACTTGCGCGAGCCGCCGTCGCCGTACGGCCCCGGCCACATGTCGTAGCCCGCCTTGGACGCGATGAACAACTCGTCCCGGTACGGCTTGAAGTCCTGCGCGAACAGGTAGCCGAAGTTGCGCTCGGCACTGCCGTACGGCGGGCCGTAGTTGTTCGCCAGGTCGAAGTGGGTCACGCCGCGGTCGAAGGCCCGGCGCAGCACCGCGCGCTGCACCTCCAGCGGCTGCGAGTCACCGAAGTTGTGCCACAGGCCGAGCGACACCGCGGGCAGCTGCACACCGCTGCGCCCGGCCCGCCGGTAGGTCATGGACGCGTAGCGGTCGTCCGAGGGGAGATGGGTCATACCGGCATCCTGCCAGGTGGCGGCCGGGTCGCAGGGACCAACGACCCTGCCGGAACCGGACACCCCGGGCGTAGCCTGGCCGCGGCGGCCGGACGGGCCGCCGGGCCGCACGGAGAGGAGCCCGCCGGTGACGCGTCCCGACATCACCGACCGCGCCGACCTGGAGCCGCTGCTGCGGCGCTTCTACGCCGCCGCCTTCGCCGACCCGCTGATCGGCCCGCACTTCACCGAGGTCGCCCGGCTCGACCTGGAGACCCACCTCCCGCACATCACCGACTTCTGGGCGAGCGCCCTGCTGCGGAGCGGCGAGTACCGGCGCAACGCCTTCGCCCCGCACCTCGGACTGCACCGGCAGCGCCCCCTCACGGCCGCCCACTTCGGCCGCTGGGTCCAGCTCTGGCACGCTTCCGTCGACGGCCTCCACACCGGCCCCACCGCCGACCGCGCCAAGGCCCAGGGCGAACGCATCGCCCTCGCCATGCTCCGCCGCACCGCCGGCGGCGACACCGAAGGCACCGGGGGCGGCTTCGTCCCCCTCTCGGCAGTCCTCCTCCGAGGGGCGCACCACTAGAGGTGCCCCCACGCGCCCCTGAGGTGCTGCCCTGGTGGTGCTGCCCCTCCGCTTGGAGTCCACTTGGAGCCGCGTGGGCGCCATCGCATAGGCTCGCTGCACGATGGTGCGGATATCGGTGCTGGGCACGTTGACGGCGCAGGTGGCGGGGGCGGCGGTCGGCCTCGGCGGCCCGCGGCAGCGTGGTGTGCTCGCCCGGCTGCTGGTGGCCCGCGGTGCCGTCGTCCCGGTGGACCGGCTGATCGACGACCTGTGGCAGGGCCGCCCCCCGGCCAAGGCCGCCGCCTCCCTGCAGGCGTACGTCTCCAACCTGCGGCGCCTGCTCGAACCCGAGCGCGGTCCCCGCGAGCCCGCCCGGCTGCTGGTCAGCCGTGCCCCCGGCTACGCCCTGACCATGCCGGCGTCCGGTGTCGACGCCTGGGACTTCGAGCAGCGGCTGCGGGACGCCCGCGAGCTGCGGCCGTTCGCCGAGCAGGCCGCGGAGCGGCTCGGGCACCCGGTGTCCCGGCTGTTCGACGAGGCTTTGGCGCTCTGGCGGGGGACGGCCTTCGCCGAGTTCGCCGACGAGCCCTGGGCCGCGGCCGAGATCACCCGGCTCGGTGAACTGCGGTTGGCCGCGCGGGAGTCCGCGGTGGTGGCGGCCCTGGACGAGGGCCGGGCCGGTGAGGCGGCGGCCGCCGCGCTGGCGCTGACCGAGGAGCATCCGCTGCGCGAGGAGGGCTGGCGGCTGCTGGCCCGGGCGCTGTGGGGCGCCGGCCGGCAGGCCGAGGCGCTGGAGGCGCTGCGCCGTGCCCGTACCGTGCTCACCGCCGAACTCGGCCTGGACCCGGGGCCGGCGCTGGCCGAGCTGGAGTCGGCGATCCTCCGGCAGCGCACCGACCTGCTGGCCGTGCCGATCCCGGCCGCCGACCTTCCGCCGGCCCGTCCGTCCGGTCCGGCGTGCACCGCCGGGCCGGGCTGCGGCGGCGGCCCGCCCGAGCCGCCGTTCGTCGGCCGGGAGGCCGAGCAGCGCACCCTGCGCGAGGCGGCGACGGCCGCGACCGCCCCCGGCGGCCGGTCGGTGGTGCTGGTCTCCGGCGAGGCCGGGGCCGGCAAGTCCACCCTGCTCGCCCGGCTGAGCGGCGAACTGCGGCGCAGCGGCTGGCTGGTGGCCACCGGCCGGTGCCCGGAGACGGAGGGTGCCCCGCCGGCCTGGGCGTGGACGGAGGCGCTGCGCGAGCTGGCCCGGCAGCATCCGCCGAGCGCGGCGACGGCGGCGGAACTCGCCCCGCTGCTCGGCGAGGACGACCCGTCCCGTCGGCGGGACGCCCTGACCGGCCGCTTCCGGTTGCACCGGGCGGTCGTCCGCTGGCTGGAGGCCGCGACGGAGCAGGCGCCCGTCGCGGTGATCCTCGACGACCTGCACGCGGCGGACCAGGAGACCCGTGCGCTGGCCGCCGAACTGGCCGCCGCGCAGGGGCCCGAGCGTTTGATGCTGGTGTGCGCGCACCGGCCCGGCGAGGGGCGGCTCACCGATCTGCTCGGCACCTTCGCCCGCTGCTCGCCGTACCGGATCGCGCTGGGCGGGCTGGACGAGGCCGAGGCCGGCACCCTGATCGGCGCGGTCTGTGACACCCCCGTCGACGCGGACACCGTCCGCGCGCTCGCCGAACGCACCGGCGGCAACCCGTTCTACCTGGTGGAGAGCGCCCACCTGCTGGCCGGGGAGGGCGCGCTGGTGGCCGTCCAGGAGGTGCCGCAGGGCGTCCGGGACGTGCTGCGGCGGCGGTTCGACCGGCTGCCGCCGGCCACCGTCGAGGCGCTGCGGCTGGCCTCGGTCGCCGGCCGGGAGACGGAGGTCGAGCTGCTGGTGCACGCCTCCGGCGCGGAGGAGGAGGGCCTGCTGGACGCGCTGGAGGCGGCCGTCGCGGGCGGGCTGCTCACCGAACCCCGGCCCGGGGCCGTCCGGTTCGCGCACGCGCTGGTCCGCGACACCCTGTACGGCGACCTCAGCGGGCTGCGCCGGGCGCGGCTGCACGGCCGGTTCGCGGAAGCGCTGTGCGCGCTGCGGCCGGCCCGCCTCGCCGCGCTGGCCCACCACTGGACGGCCGCCGCCTCCTCCGCCACCGCGCAGCGCGCCGTCGACGCCTGCGTGCGCGCCGCCGAGGCCGCCGAGCGCCGCTACGCCCACCAGACCTGCGCCGACCTGCTGCAGCAGGCCCTGGACAACCTCGACCGGGTGCCGGAGGACGGCGACGACCGGCCGGCCCGCCGGATCGCCCTGCTCGGCGCGCTGCTGCGGGCCCAGGTCCGGGCCGGGGCGATCTCCGCCGCCACCGCGACCCGCAGCCAGGCGGTCGCCCTCGCCGAGGAGACCGGCCGGGAGGACCTGGAGATCGAGGCCTGGACGGCCTGGACGGAACCCACCCCGTGGGTCGCCCACCCCTACGGCAGCTACGACGACCGGGCGGTGGAGACGCTGCAGCGGCTGCTGCGCCGCACCGACCTGCCGCCCGCGACCCGCTGCCGGCTGCTGGACGCCCTCACCCACGAGTGCAACTGCGCGGGGGAGCCGATCGGCACCGCCGCCGCCGACGAGGCGCTCGCCATCGCCCGCGCCGAGGGCGACCCCCGGCTGCTGGCACTCGCCCTGGCCGCGTCCGCCCGGATCTGCGACTTCGAACTCGGCGCCCCCCAGCGGGCCGTGATCGCCGACGAGCTCGCCGCGCTGGCCCGCCGGCACGACCTGCCGGCCTACCGCTGGCAGGCCGAGCAGCTGTACGCCACGGCCGCCGCCGTCGCCGGCGACCTGCCCGCGCTGCGCCGCCACATCGCGGCCGCCGCGGCGATCGCCGAACGGTACGGGCTGCTCGAACTGGTCGACGTCGGCCGCTGCCACCGCGGCATGCTGGAACTCGCCGCGGGCCGCACCGCGGAGGCCGCCGAGCTGTACCGGCAGGCCGTCGCCGGGCTGACCGCCCGGGCCTCGGTGCACGCCGAGGGCTTCGGGGCGCTCGCCGACCTCACCATCGCCGTCCAGGAGGGCCGGATCGGCAGAGAACTGCCCCGGCTGCGTGCCGTCACCGCGCTGTACGGGCGCCTGGTCGCCGACGTGGAGGCGCTGGCCCTCGCCGCGCTGGGCCGCACCGAGGAGGCCCGGGCGGCCCGGGCCGTCCGGCCGCCCGTCCAGCCCGACTACTACCGCTCCTTCTTCCTCGCGCTGCGCGCCGCCGCGGTGGTCGCCCTGGACGAGCGGGCCGAGGCGGCCGAGCTGATCGCCGAACTGCGGCCGCTGCGCGGCCTGGTGGCCGGCGCCGCGTCGACCTCCGTCGCGCTGCGGCCGGTCGCGCAGTCGCTCGGCGAGCTGGCCCGGATGCTCGGCCGCACCGCGGAGGCCGCCGGGTACTTCGCGCAGGCCGCCGAGGTGGCCCGCCGCTGGGAGTCCCCGCGCTGGGAGGCGGAGGCGCTGGCCGCGCTGCACGGCCTGCCGGCCGTCCCGGACGCGGAGGCCGTCGCCCGGCACCAAGTGGGTTCCAAGCGGCACCCCGCAGGCTGAACGGGTATCGACCACCGGACTGCCGAAAGGCCCCGACGATGTCTACCCTGCTCGGCCGCCTCGGCGGCGCATCCGCCGCCCGGCCCTGGCGCACCGTCCTCGGATGGGTGCTGCTGCTGGGCCTCGCCCTCGGCCTGGCCGCCGCCTTCGGCGGTACCCCGCACGACGACTACCGCGTCCCCGGCACCCGCTCCACCGCCGGCGCCGACCTGCTGAAGGAGCGCTTCCCGGAGATGTCCGGGGCGAACGCCCGGGTCGTCGTCCACGACCGCCGGGGCGGGCCGGTGCCCGCCGACCGGCTGGCGGCGCTGCGCGACGGCCTCGCCGCCCTGCCCAAGGTGTCCTCGGTGGCGCAGCCGGTGCTGTCCGCCCGCGGCGACACCGCCCTGATCACCGTGGACTACTCCGTCCCGGTCACCGACTTCAAGGGCTCCGCCGGCCTGGACGCGCTGCGCGAGGCCGCGAAGCCGACCGAGCGGTCCGGCCTGCAGGTCGAGTTCGGCGGACAGCTGCCGGAGAACTTCACCGCGCCGAACGGCGCCGCCGAGATGATCGGCATGGGCGCCGCCCTGGTGATCCTGGTGATCGCGCTCGGCACGGTGGTCTCGGCCGGCCTGCCGCTGGTCGTCGCCCTGGCCGGCCTCGGCCTCGGCACCGGTCTCACCACGCTGCTCGCCGCGGTCACCGACATCAGCCCGACCGCGCCGACGGTGGCCTCGATGGTCGGCCTCGGCGTCGGCATCGACTACGCCCTGCTGCTCGTCAGCCGCCACGTCGAGGGCCTGCGCAAGGGCCTGACGAAGCAGCAGGCCGCCGCCGAGGCGACCGCCACCGCCGGCGCCTCCGTGGTGGTGGCCGGATCGACGGTGCTGGTCGCGCTGTTCGGCCTGAAGCTGGCCGGCCTGCCCACCTACTCCTCGTTCGGCTACGCCACCTTCGCCGTGGTCGGCGCCGTGATGCTGGCCGCGCTGACCCTCGTCCCGGCGCTCTGCTCGCTCGCCGGCGACCGGCTGCTGCGCCGTGCCGAGCGCCGCGAACCGCAGCGCCGCACCCAGGCGGGCCCGACCCGCACCGAGCGCTGGGCCCGGCTGATCGGCCGCCGCCCGGTCGCCGCCGCGCTCGGCTCGCTGGTGGTGCTGCTCGCCCTGGCCGCCCCGATGCTGCACATGCGCACCTGGCCGCAGGACGCCGGCAGCCAGGCGTCGTCCAGCACCACGCGCAAGGCGTACGACCTCACCGCCGACGCGTTCGGGCCCGGCGCCAACGGGCCGCTGAACGTCGCCGTCGACCTGAAGAAGGTGCCGCAGGAGAAGCTGCCGGCGCTGCTGGACACCCTGAAGGCCCGGCCGGGCGTCGCCGCCGTGCGGCCGCCTCTGGTCAACCGGGCGCAGGACGCCGCCGTCGTCACCGTCACCCCCGCCACCGGCCCGCAGGACGAGCGCACCGCCGACCTGCTGAAGTCGCTGCGCACCGACGTACTGCCCGAGGGCGCCGAGATCACCGGCACGGTCGCCGCCTTCTCCGACATCTCCGACCGGCTCTCCGACCGGCTGTGGGTGGTGGTGCCGGTGGTGGTCGCGCTCTCGCTGATCCTGCTCACCGTGCTGTTCCGGGCGCCGGTCATCGCGGTGAAGGCCGCGGCGATGAACCTGCTCTCGGTGGCCGCCGCCTACGGCGTGATGACGGCGGTCTTCCAGTCCGACACCGGTGCCCGGGCGCTCGGCCTGCCGCACGAGGTGCCGGTCTCCAGCTGGGTGCCGATCCTGATGTTCACCGTGCTGTTCGGCCTCTCCATGGACTACGAGGTCTTCCTGCTCGACCGCGTCCGGGAGGACTGGCTCGCCACCGGCGATGCCAAGGGCTCGGTGGTGCGCGGCCTGTCCGCGACCGGGCGGGTCATCAGCAGCGCCGCCGCCATCATGGTGGCCGTCTTCACCGGCTTCGCGATCGACCCGGACATCACCGTGAAGATGATGGGCGTCGGCATGGCCGTCGCGGTGCTCATCGACGCCACGGTCGTCCGGCTGGTGCTCGTCCCCGCGACGATGACCCTGCTCGGCCGGCTCAACTGGTGGCTGCCCGCCCCGCTCGCCCGCCGCTGGCCCGCGCCGGTGGCGGCCGACCCGGCGGGCACCGCCGCCGCCGAGCCGGAGCGCGTCCCGGCCTGACCCGGCACACTCCGCTCCGGGCGCCGCTCCCACGTGGGGAGGAGCGGCGCCCGGAGGCTTTTCCGCGGTCGCCGGTTGAGTCTGTACCTACTGGTATGTACAGTCGCTTTCCATGAGCACCCAGGACCGCCTGATCGAGAGCACCCAGGAGCTCCTCTGGGAACGCGGCTACGTCGGCACCAGCCCGCGCGCCATCCAGCAGCGCGCAGGCGCCGGCCAGGGCAGCATGTACCACCACTTCGACGGCAAGCCCGACCTCGCCGCGACCGCCCTCGCCCGCAGCGCCGAACAGCTGCGCGCCCTCGCCGAGGAACGCCTCGCCGCCCCCGGCACCGCCTACGAGCGGATCGCCGGCTACCTGGAACGCGAGCGCGAGGTCCTGCGCGGCTGCCGGATCGGCCGGATGGCACAGGACCCGGAGGTCGTCGCCGACCCCCGGCTGCGCGCCCCCGTCGAGGAGACCTTCGCCTGGCTGCGCGGCCGGATCGCCGAGGTCGTCGCCGAGGGCGTCGCCGCCGGCGACCTCGCCCCCGGCGGCGACCCGGCCGACACCGCCGCCGCGATCGTCGCCGTCGTCCAGGGCGGCTACGTCCTCGCCCGCGCCGCCGGCGACCCCGAACCCTTCCACCAGGCCGTCCGCGGCGCACTCGCGCTGCTGCGCGCCGCCTAGACCGGGGAGCACCCGTGCAGGCCATGCAGTACGAGATCACCCTGCCCGCCGACTACGACATGGGCATCGTCCACCACCGGGTCGCCACCCGCGGGCACCTGACGGACGCCCTCCCGGGCCTCGGCATCAAGGCCTACCTGGTCCGCGAGACCGGCACCCTCGGCTCCCCGGTCAACGCCTACGCCCCCTTCTACCTGTGGCGCACCGCCGCCGGCATGACCGACTTCCTCACCGGCCCCGGCTTCCGAGGCCTCAGCGCCGACTTCGGCCGCCCCGCCGTCCGGCACTGGATCGGCGCCGGACTCCACACCGGCCCCGCCGCCGACACCCCGCCCACCACCGCCACCCGCACCACCCGGTCACTGCCGCCCGGCACCGACCCCGGCGAGGAGACCGCCCGCGCCCTCGCCGCCCTCGGCGACGCCCCCGGCCTGCACACCGCGGCCGTCGCCCTCGACCCGGCCCGCTGGGAACTCGTCCACTTCGCCCTCTGGGCCGACACCCCGCCCGAAACGCCCGCCGAGGGCCACTCCACCGCCTACCGTGTGCTGCACCTGTCGCGACCCGAACCCCTCCTGCCGGCCAAGGACTGAGATGACCGCGGACCGAACCCCGGCCGTGCACACCGTGCTCGGCCCCGTCCCGCCCGAACGCCTCGGCACCACCAACAGCCACGACCACCTCTTCCTGCGCAGCGCCCTGCTGCCCGGACAGGAACTCGACGACCCGGCCGCCGCCGAGGACGAACTGCGCGCCTTCGCCGCCCTCGGCGGCGGCGCCGTCGTCCAGTGGACGCCCTTCGGGCTCGGCCGCCGCCTCGACGACCTGGTCGAACTCGCCGAGACCACCGGCCTCCACCTGGTCGCCGCCACCGGCCTGCACCAGGCCGCCCACTACGACGACCCCGACGCGCTGCGCCGGCTCGACCTCGCCGCCCTGTTCACCGCCGAACTCCGCGACCGGGCCGGACTGATCAAGGTCGCCGGCGGCTACCACGGCCTCGACGCCCACGCCCGGTGGACGATGACCGCCGCCGCCGAGGCCCACCACGCCACCGGCGCCCCCATCGGCGTCCACCACGAACTCGGCACCGGCGCCCAGGACGTCCTGGAACTGCTCTGCGACCGCCTCGGCGTTCCGCCGCACCGGGTGCTCCTCGGCCACCTCAACCGCTTCCCCGATCCCGGCCTGCACCGCGAACTCGCCGCCTCCGGCGCCTACCTCGCCTTCGACGGCCCCTCCCGCGCCAACCACGCCACCGACCACCGGCTGCTGGAGTGCCTGCACGCCCTCGCCGACGCCGGCCACGCCCACCGCCTGCTGCTCGGCGGCGACACCACCACCGCCGCCGCCCGCGGCAACCCCGGCATGCCGTACCTGCTGCACCGGCTGCGCCCCCGGCTCGGCCCCGAGCTCGCCGCCCTCGTCCTCACCGACAACCCCGCGGCGGCCTTCGCCTGGTGACCGGGCCGTGCCGCGACCCCGCCGGAGGAGCATCCTGGAACCACAGGGCCGACCGCCCCGACGACCCGCCCGCGCGGGCCGTCCGGGCGTCGGCGCACACCGGGAGCCGACCATGAACAGCAGATCCCCCGCAGGCGTCGTCGTCGGCGTCGACGGTTCCGCGCACGCCGCGGCCGCCGCCGACTGGGCCGCCCGTGAAGCCGCCCGCCGCGACTGCCCGCTCCACCTGGTGCACGCGGTCAACACCGGCACGGTGACGCTCTCGCCACGCACCGGATCGGCGGTCACCGACCTCATCCTGCACGACGCCGAAGCCGTCCTGGAGGAGGCACTGGGCAAGGTCCGGGCCTCCCACCCGGCGCTGCGCCTCACCGGCGACGTCGTCCCGCGGGACGCCGCGGAGGCCGTGCTCACCGCCGCCGAGCACGCCGAACTCGCCGTGGTCGGCACCCGCGGCCACGGCGGCTTCGCCTCCCTGCTGCTCGGCTCGGTGAGCCTGCGGGTCGCCGCCCACTCGGCCTGCCCGGTCGTCGTCGTCCGCGGCACCGAGCACGTCGGCAACCACGTGCTGGTCGCCGTCCGCGACGAACGGGACGCCCCCGCCCTGCGGTTCGCGCTGCGCACCGCAGAGCTCACCGGGCTGCCGGTGCGCGCCCTGCACACCTGGTCGCCGGTGGTCGCCGACGTCGGCCACATGGCACCCATGGTGGACGAGCTCGGCGAGGAGGCCCGGCTGCACCAGCAACTGCTGCTCCGCACCTGCGACCCCGTCCGCGAGGACTTCCCCGACGTCGCCTTCGAGGCCCGCCAGGTCGGCGGCGGCGCCGCCGGGACCCTCGTCGACGCCTCCCGGCAGGCCGCGCTGCTGGTCGTCTCCCGCCGGCAGCCCGCCGCGCACTTCGGGCTGCGCCTCGGCGGGGCCGTGCACGCCGTGCTGCACCACGCCTACTGCCCGGTCGCCGTCGTGCCGCTGCGCTGACGGTCCGCTGCGCTGACGGTCCGCTGCGCTGACGGTCCGCTGCGCTGACGGTCCGCTGCGCTGACGGTCCGCCGGACGCGGCCGACCGCCGGCACCGCCCCGATGCACGACCCTTGCGGGTGAGTTGCGTCACCCGGCGGCCCGGGAGAGCCCCGTGCGCGCCGTCCCGTGCACCGGAGGGACCGCCCGGACGTGCATACTTGTCGGTCGGCGGCAGCGGGCCCGGGACGGCCCGCCGAACCGGCCGACCCCCGGTGGAACCGGAAGCACCCCGTTCGGCGTGCGTTCACCGGGGGCCTTCCCGTGGACGCGGGGGCGGCCGCGCCGTGGCGCACGCGGGAATCTCGGGGAGTGGCGGAATCATGGGTCTGACCAGCAGTACGGTCCTGGCGATCGCGACCGCCCTCGCGGTCCTGCTGCTGGCGGCGACGGTGCTGTGGTGGCCCAGGCTCGCCCGGACGACCTGGACGGCGGTGCTCGGCCGGATCGCCGCCCTGCTGACCACCCAGCTCGCGGTGCTCTGCGCGATCGGCCTGGTGGCCAACAACTACTTCGCCTTCTACAGCAGCTGGGACGACCTGCTCGGCACCGGCGACACCGGGCCGGTCAGCGTCCAGGCCTCGGTCGAGGGCCGGCCCGCCGCGGCGGTGCCGGTGGTCAAGGCGCAGTTGCTCGGCAAGGAGCCGGTGGAGGGCGGCAGCGGCGGCCCCGAACGGACCGGCGAGATCCAGTCCGTGCGGATCACCGGCTCGCACTCCGGGCTGAGCACCGACGCGTACGTCTACCTGCCCCCGCAGTACTTCCAGCCGGCCGACGCCCAGAAGCGCTTCCCGGCGGCCGTGGTGATGACCGGCTTCCCCGGCGACGCCAAGAACCTCATCACCCGGCTGAACTACCCGTCGGCCGCCCTCCAGTTGATGCAGAGCGGCAAGATGCAGCCGACCGTGCTGGTGCTGATGCGGCCCTCGCCGGCGATGCCGGCCGACACCGAGTGCGAGGACATCCCCGGCGGCGCGCAGTCCGAGACCTACTTCACCAAGGACGTCCCCCGGGTGGTTGCCGAGAGCTACCGAGTGGCCGCCGAGCCGGCGGCCTGGGGCGTGGTCGGCAACTCCACCGGCGGGTACTGCGCTCTGAAGATGGCCATGCGCCACCCGGAGGTCTTCCCGACCGCCGTCTCCCTCTCGGGCTACTACAAGGCCGCCGAGGACGCGACCACCGGCGACCTCTTCAAGGGCAGCCAGCAGCGGCGCAACGAGGCGGACCTGATGTGGCGGCTCAACAACCTGCCGCAGCCCAAGGTCTCGGTGCTGCTGGCCGGCCCGCAGGCCGGGGACGGCACCTACAAGCCGGGCACCGAGGCGTTCCAGAAGGCGGTGAAGGCGCCGATGACCGCCAACACCGCCTGGGTCCCGCAGGGCGGCCACAACTTCCGCACCTGGTCGCAGCTGCTGCCGCCCTCGCTCGAGTGGCTCTCCCAGCACCTGGTGGCCGGGGCCTGACCGGCCCCGGCTCCGCACCGGCGGACCGGGCCCGCCGAACTCAGCTGAGCTGCTCCAGCGTGCCGGTGTGCAGCTCGCCGACCCGCCCGCCCTCGCCCTCGTACGTCCAGAAGACCCGCACGGTGAGGGCGGCGAGGTCCATCACGTGGCTGACGGTGATCCCGCTCTGCTCCGTCCAGCTCACGAACCAGAGCTGCTGGCCGACCTGGGCGACGTGCAGCGACACGTCCTCGAACTGCCCGGCCGACTCGCCGAGGCCCTCCCAGCGCAGCCGCTTGCCGTCGGCGGAGTAGGAGTTCCGGAAGGCGGCGCCGTTGTCGACCTGGAAGAGATAGGTGTGGCCGGCGAAACCCGGCAGAGGCGCGGTCATCTCGGGCGTTTCCTCGGAATCTCGGCGGGTGCTGCGGCCCCGGCGGCCGCACCCGTTCAACCTAGCGGACGCCGTGATCGTTCCCCACCATGTCCGGCCGACTGCGATCGAGGACACGCCCCGGGCCGACCCGGACACGCCGGGGCTCCACCGATGGGAGCACACGGCCGCCGTTCCCGCCCCCGGCGTCCGCCACCGTCGCCGGCCGCCGGCAAAGGCGTCGATCCCGCTGTCCGGGGCGGCAGTTGGACGCCGCGACTGATGCTCCGTAGTCGAATTTCCGTGGCGAGCGTCGGCCTTCGCGGTCGGCCGCCCGTCGCCGGATCGACGTTTCCGCCTCACATCGACTTTCCTGAAAGGGAATTGACGCCGACTCGGCAGAAGGCGGCCGGGCCGGGGGTTCCGGCGCGTCGTGGACGGCCACGTGGTCTGGACCTGTCGGTCACTCAGCGTGGCGAGCGGGGGCGATTCCGGATGGTCCGCTATTGCACTCGAATGGCCGTCAAACTCCCTCAACTCTCCTATTTTTCAAGTGAGTCGGCTGCTGCGTCGAAGTCTTCATGAATTCTTCACGCATCGACAGATGGTGAGCAGTCGGCAGTTGTCCGCCGTCGAACCGTGTGCTTACTCTGGCCGCGATGTTCCGCCCCTGCGGACCTCGCGGCCGGTACGCCGATTCCCGTCCAGCCTGCCGCGAGCACCACGAGCACGGAATTCGGACGGGAACGGGGGAGCCGAATCGGCGTGTCGACGCGCCCTGCACCGTTTGTGCGTCGACCCGGGGACGAGCCGTGCCGTGCGGCGGCCCGACCCTGCCCGAAAGCCGAACTCGGCCCACCCGTGGGCACCTTCGAGGACACCGCCATGCCTTTTTCCATCAGACCGGCACGCCTCGGCGTGGCGGCGGCCGCGGCGATGCTGCTCGCGCTGCCGCTCGCCGGCCACGCCGAGGCCGTCCGGCTCGTCACCCAGGACGGACTCGCCCCCGCCGGGATGACCGAGGGCACCGCCGCGAGCGCGCAGCTCACCGTGCACTCCCTGGTCTGCATCACCGCCAGGACCGTCGGCGTCGCCGTGCGTGACGGGGCCGGGCACAACCTGGACTTCCCCGGTGCGGCGACCAACGTCCGGATCTGCCCGGGCGGTGTCACGATCACCACCGGCTCCCGCACCCTGCCGGCCGGAACGTACACGGCCTTCGGCTACTGGCAGGACTACGCCAACGCCTGGCACGACCTCGCCCAGCAGACCCTGACCGTCGCGCCCTCCTCCACCGGGCCGACGCCGCCCGGCCCGACGCCGACCCCGGACGATCCCGACATCCCGCTGCCCGGCGGCTCGTTGGTCTGGTCCGAGGAGTTCGACGGCTCGATAGCCTGGGGCTCCAAGTGGGTCGGCGACCGCAGCAGCGCGTACCGCTACGGCGACCACAACCCGGACGACAACAAGCTCGACCTGCTGAACCCGGGTGCGGTCGAGACCGCCGACGGCGCCGCCGTCTTCACCGCCACCCGGTCCGAGCAGCGGCTGGAGAACGGCCGCCGCGCCTGGGAGACGGGCCTGCTCACCACCGAGGGCTCCGATGAGGGCTTCCGGGTGCACGCCGGCGACTACGTCGAGACGAAGGTCCAACTCCCCGAGGGCGCAGGCGCCTGGCCCGCGCTGTGGACCTGGCGCAACGGCGGCAGCGAGGTGGACAGCTTCGAGTACCACCCCGACAATCCGCACCTGCTGGAACTCACCAACCACGTCCGCCGCGGCGCCAAGTACTACACCGACGCGGACGCCGTCGCGCCCGGCAAGTGGGTGACCATCGGCACCCGGTACGGCACCAACTCGGTCGACTGGTACGTCAACGGCGAGCGCGTCTGGTCGGACGGCCGCGGCGTGGGCCGGCGCTGGTCGGCGTACCTGATCCTCAACCTCTCCGTGGTCGCCGGGAAGTACCACCCCGGCCCCGACGGCGCCGAGCCGATCACCGCCGCCGCCGACTACGTCCGGGTCTACCGCTGAGGCGTCCGCCGGAGCGCGCACGGAAGCTCAGCGTGACCAAGCGGACGCGCCAAGTGCGCGGCGAAGGGCCCCGTTCGGCGGCTGCGCGGACGGGCCGCTCTCGGCGTACGTTGGAGATCCGGAGGTGAGTGCCATGACCGAACAGGTTCTGAGTGAGGTCGGCGCGGTCGTCGCGCCGGAGCGCGAGGCCGAGTTGGTGGCCCTGTACCGCGAGCTGGTGTCGGGACCGCTGCCCGAGGGTCTCGTCCGCACCGAACTGCTCCGAGGCCCGGCCGGTCATTGGCGGGTGCAGAGCCTGTGGCGGGACATGGCGGCCCTGGAGGCCGTCCGCAACGCGCCGGAGCGGCCGGCCGCGCCGAGGATCTTCCGGCTGGTGGGCACGGAGCCGGAACTCACCGTGCACCAGGTGGTGATCGAGCAGGTCGGGGAGCTCAGCCTGCACTGAACCCCCGTCCGGCCAAGGCTGCTGGCGTCCCGTCAGGGCGCCAGCACCCGGCCGAGCCGTTCGGCGATCTGGCGCATCACCGGCACCAGGGCGGCCTCGCCGTCCTGCGCCTCCAGCGCCCTGATCCGGGCCTCCGGGCCGGACACCGAGAGCGCGGTGGGCGTGGGCGCGCCGGGCACGGCGACCGCGATGCACCGGACGCCGATCTCCTGCTCCTGGTCGTCGACCACGTACCCGGCCTCCCGGGCCGCCGCGAGGTGCTCCAGCAGCTCGGCCGGGTCGGTGTGGGTGAACGGGGTGTGCGCCTGCAGCGGCCGGCTGCCGAGGACCGCACGGGCCTCCTCCTGCGGGAGTTGGGCCAGCAGTGCCTTGCCGACGCCGGTGCAGTGCGGCTGCACCCGGCGGCCGACCTCGGTGAACATCCGCATCGAGCGCCGGGACTGCACCTGGCCCACGTACACCACCTCGCCGCCCTCCAGGACGGCGAGGTTCGCCGTCTCCCCGGTGGCCTCCATCAGCTCCGCGAGGTACGGGCGGGCCCAACTGCCCAGCAGGCGGCCGGCCGTCTCGCCGAGCCGGATCAGCCGCGGGCCGAGCGTGTACCGACGGGCGGTGTCCTGCCGGACATATCCCTGCTGGACGAGGGTACGGATGAGTCGGTGGATCGTCGGCATCGGCAGGCCGGAGCTGGCGGACAGCTCACTGAGCGCGGCCGTGCCACCGGCCTCGGCCAGTGCCTCGAGGAGGAGGAAGGCGCGCTCGACGGACTGCACGCCGCCGGTGCGGTCGGTGCCTGTCCGGTCTGCGGCGGGGGTGCTGACCACCGGTGTTCCCTTCGCTCTCGGGGGAGGAGTAGAGTCCCGCCGATCACATCAACAAACCGTTGAAATTCTGTATCGCGGAAACTAGGCTCCACTGTACAGAACGGAACCCGCCCGTAGGGGGGTCCGGATCTCGGGAGTTCCCATCGGAACCCCCAGTGCTGGCTCAACCGTCCAAGGAGTGTCCTGCCCATGGCTGCAGATCAGGGATCCGCCGGCGCGTCGTCCGCCGCCCCGGTCGTCACGGTCGCCGGTCCGCGCGTCGCCCGCGCCGAGGAGGTGCTCACGCCGGAGGCCGTCTCCTTCGTCGTCGGGCTCCACCGTGCCTTCGAAGGCCGCCGCCAGGAGCTCCTCGCCCGACGGAAGACCCGCCGCGCCGAGATCGCCGCGGCCGGCACCCTCGACTTCCTGCCCGGGACGGCCGACGTCCGCGCCGGGGACTGGCAGGTCGCCGAGGCCCCGCGCGCCCTCCAGGACCGCCGGGTCGAGATCACCGGCCCGACCGACCGCAAGATGGTGATCAACGCCCTCAACTCCGGTGCCCGGGTCTGGCTCGCCGACTTCGAGGACGCCACCTCGCCCACCTGGGAGAACGTGGTCTCCGGCCAGGTCAACCTGATCGACGCCTTCGAGGGACGGATCGACTTCACCTCGCCGGCCGGCAAGGCGTACACCCTGAGGCCCGCCGCCGAACTCGCCACCGTGGTGGTCCGCCCGCGCGGCTGGCACCTCGACGAGACCCACCTGCTGGTGGACGGCGCCCCGGTCTCCGGCGGCCTCTTCGACTTCGGCCTGTACTTCTTCCACAACGCCGCCCGGCTGATCGCCCGCGGCGCCGAGGACCCCAACTCCGGGCCCTACTTCTACCTGCCGAAGACCGAGAGCCACCTCGAGGCCCGGCTGTGGAACGACGTCTTCACCCACGCGCAGGCCGAGCTCGGCATCCCGCACGGCACGATCCGCGCCACCGTCCTGATCGAGACCATCACCGCGGCCTTCGAGATGGAGGAGATCCTCTTCGAGCTGCGCGACCACGCCGCCGGGCTCAACGCCGGCCGCTGGGACTACCTCTTCTCGATCGTGAAGAACTTCCGCGACGCCGGCGACCACTACATCCTGCCGGACCGCAACACCGTCACCATGGCCTCGCCCTTCATGGCCGCCTACACCCGCCTGCTGGTGCAGACCTGCCACCGCCGCGGCGCCCACGCGATCGGCGGCATGGCCGCGTTCATCCCCTCCCGCAAGGACCCGGAGGTCAACGCGGCCGCCCTGGAGAAGGTCAAGGCCGACAAGGACCGCGAGGCCGCCGGCGGCTTCGACGGCTCCTGGGTCGCCCACCCGGACCTCGTCCCGGTCGCCCGGTCCTGCTTCGACGCCGTGCTCGGCGACCGGCCGAACCAGAAGTCCTCGCCGGGCTCGCCCGAGCCCGTCACCGCCGAGCAGCTGCTCGACATCGCCGGTGCCGGCGGCAGCTGCACCCGCGCGGGCCTGCACAACGCCGTCCAGGTCGGCGTCCGCTACATCGAGGCCTGGCTGCGCGGCCTCGGCGCGGTCGGCATCTTCAACATGATGGAGGACGCCGCCACCGCCGAGATCTCCCGCTCGCAGATCTGGCAGTGGATCAACAACGGCGTCGTCCTCGCCGACACCGGCGAGAAGGCCACCGCGGAGCTCGTCCGCCGGCTCGTGGCCGAGGAACTCGCCGAACTGCGCACCGAGCTCGGGGACGCCGCCTACGCCGCCGGGCGCTGGACGGAGGCCGCCCGGCTCTTCGAGCAGGTCGCCCTGGCCGAGGAGTTCGTCGACTTCCTCACCCTGCCCGCGCTGCCCCTGCTCGACTGACCCCAACCTATCCGCCGGGCGAGCGGCCCGACGCCCGCCAGGACGTCGAACTCGTCCGCCGCAATTCACCGTTCCGTACGGCTCCCGCTGCCCAGACGCCGGGAGCCGTACGGAACACCCGCGTTCGGAGGCACTTCCCCATGGCGCTCATCTTCTTCAACGGCCAGGCGATGACCGGCGGCCCGTTCCACCCGCTGGTCGCCGAGTACCTGGTCGGCCCGGTCCGCACCGCACCCGGCCACCGCTTCTTCTCCGTCCGCGACGTCTGCCCCGGCCTGCTGCCCGACCCGGGCGGCAGCGCGGCGATCGAGGGCGAGCTCTACGACCTCCCGCTGGAGCACCTGCGGGACGCCGTCCTGCCGGGCGAGCCCCCGGAGTTGGAGCTCGGCGTGATCGCCCTCTCGGACGGCACGCCGTGCCTGTCCATGGTGCTGCGCCGCGGTGAGCTCGAGCGCGGGGTGCACCGCGAGATCACCGGCCACGGCGGCTGGCGGGCCTACCTGGCCACCCTCGGCCGCACCGCCTGACCGGCGCCCCCCGGGGGGGCGCCGGCCGGGCGGACGCGGAAGGTCAGCCCGCCTTCCAGAACTTGACCGAGTCGACGGCGATGTCCGCCGAGGAGCCCACGGCGGGCACGGTGCCGCCGAGGGCCGTCTCGGACTGCAGCACCCAGTGCATCGAGTTGGCGGGGATGCGCGCGGTGGAGCGCCCGATCACCTTGCCGTCCAGGTAGAAGGTCACGCCGTCCTTCTGCCAGTCGACCGCCGAGGTGTGCCACGCGCCGGCGGTCGGGACGCCGCTGGAGTAGGCGTCCTGGTCGCTGCCCGAGGTGGCGTCGGCGCGGTGCATGAAGGCGCCGATCGAACCGTTGAGGTCGCCCTCGGGGAAGTCGATCTCGCCGTGCTGCGGCCAGATGCCGTCGTCCGGCCAGAGCAGCCACGCCATCTTGTAGCCGGAGGCCGAGGTCGCCTTCCAGGTCACCTCGAAGCGCCCGTACTGGACGCCGTCGCCGGTGGGGGAGGGGAGCTTGGGCGCCGGCGCGGAGACCCAGGTGCCGGAGGAGTCCCGGTTGAGGTGGAGGTTCATCTGGCCGTTGGCGATGGACATCGTCCTCGACGGCGAGTAGGTGCCGTTCTTGCTGGTGTCCTTCCAGCCGTCCGGGTAGGCCCACCACTTGCTGTCCACCGCGGCCGGCAGCCCGGAGCAGTGGCTGGCGGTGATGGACGGGCCGTTGGAGCAGCCCGTCCAGCTGCCGAGCGGCACGTTGACGCCGTCGAAGTCGTCCGATCAGGTCGGCGCACCGGCCGTCGAGGTGGGGGAGGAGCTCGCCGACGGGGAGGCGGTGAAGCTGGGTGCCGCCGTGGTCGGGGCCGCGGTCGGCGTGCTCGGCGCCGGGGTGGCGCTCGCCGTGGGGGAGGGACTCGGGGCGGCCGCGGTCGGGCTCGGGGCCGGCGCGGCGGTGCCCGAGGCGCGGACGTCGAGCGTCTGCACCGGGAGGTCGTGCCAGCGCCGGTCGGCGTCCTGCCAGGTGCCGAAGGCGGTGTAGACGCCGGCCGGCAGGGCGCGGGCGGCGGTGGTGACGGTGACCCCGTCGGGGCAGATCCGCACGTTGCGGCCGCTGCCGGGGAAGTCCAGCTTGTTGCCGGCGGCGTCGCGGACGGCGACGCCGATCCTCCGGGCGGTGAAGCAGGCGGAGGAGTGGACGGAGAGGGAGGCGGCTGCCGCGGTGTTCGCGGCCATGGCGACCGGCGCGAGCCGGTCCTGGGTCACCTCGGGCATGCTGGCGGCCTCGGCGCTGCCCAGGAAGGGGACGGCCAGCAGGCCGAGCCCGGCGACCTCGCCCACCTTGAGGGCGATGGCGGAAACAGGCATGGAGTTGTTCCTCGACGACGCCTGCGAGGTGAGCTGTCGGATTCGGGCCGTCAGGTGGCCCGGCCGCCCGGTGGGCGGCTTCACCCCGAGCCCTGGCCGTACGCGAGCATGCGCGCGGGGCCAGGGCGACTTACCTGGTTCCCCCGCTCCCGTCCGTGTCGCATCTCGCGTTGCCGTCACCGGGCGGACGGGACTCGGCGGTCCCGGGACGGGGCCCGCATGGAGCGGGCGTCCGAGCAGGTCAGCAGGGTCCTCCCGGAGGGCAAGGCACCGGACCGTCGATGTCGGGTCCGTCACATCCGGGCGCGCCGCAGCCCCCGGACCCTCGCCGTGGGTCCGGGGGCCGCGCTCCGTACGGCCGCCGGCCCGCTGTGGGCCGGCCGGGGGCCACGGAGTCCGGGTGGCGTACCGTCCCTGGTACGGCCCGGAGTGCGGGGGGTCAGGCGCGGGAGGCGAGCTCCTTCGCGGCGCGGGCGCAGGCCAGCGCGATCCGGTCCTCGTCGACGGTGGTCAGCACGCCCTTCTCGACGACGGCGTTGCCGTTGACGAACAGCACCGCCAGCGGCGGCAGGGCGCCCATGGTGAGCGCGGCCACCGGGTCGGCGATCGAGGAGTGCATGATGCCGTCGACCTTCCACAGGGCCAGGTCGGCGAGCTTGCCGGCCTCGATGGAGCCGATCTCGTTCTGCCGGCCGAGCACCCGGGCGCCGCCCATGGTGCCCAGACGCAGCGACTGGCGTGCCGTCAGCGCGTCGGGGCGGCCGTGCAGGCGGTTGATCAGCAGCGCGTTGCGCAGCTCGGTGCCGAGCTCGCCGGACTCGTTGGAGGCGGTGCCGTCGACGCCGAGGCCCACCGGCACGCCGGCCTTCAGCATGTCCGGGACGCGGGCGATGCCGGCCGCCAGACGGGCGTTGGACGAGGGGCAGTGGGCGACACCGGTGCCGGTCTCGGCGAACTTGGCGATGTCGGAGTCGTTCATGTGGACGCAGTGCGCCATCCACACGTCCTCGCCGAGCCAGCCGGTGGACTCGAAGTAGTCGGTCGGGCCCATGCCGAACAGCTCCTTGCAGAACTGCTCCTCCTCGGCCGTCTCCGAGCCGTGGGTGTGCAGCCGGACGCCCTTGCGGCGGGCCAGCACGGCCGACTCCCTGAGGAGTTCGGTGGAGACCGAGAAGGGCGAGCAGGGCGCGAGGGCCACGTGCAGCATCGAGCCGAAGGAGGCGTCGTGCCACGTGTCGACGGCGGCCTCGGAGGCGATCAGGATGTCCTCGGTCCGTTCCACCGCGTGGTCCGGCGGCAGGCCGCCGTCCTTCTTGCTGCGGTCCATCGAGCCGCGCAGCGCGGTGAAGCGCAGGCCGAGCTCCTGCACGCCCTCGATCGAGGCGCCGAGGACGTCGCCGCCGCCCTGCGGGAAGACGTAGTGGTGGTCGGAGGCGGTGGTGCAGCCGGACTTGAGCAGCGCGGCGGCCGAGCCCTGGGTGGCGGCGTGCACCAGCTTCTCGTCGATCCGGGCCCAGGTCGGGTAGAGCGCGACCAGCCAGTCGAAGAGGATGTCGTCCTGGGCGAGGCCGCGGGTGATCCACTGGTAGAAGTGGTGGTGGGTGTTGACCAGGCCCGGGGTGACCAGATGACCCTCGCCGTTGATCCGGCGCACCACGTTGTCCAGCCACTGCGGGGCGGGGCCGTCGCCGACCGACTCGATCCGGTTGCCGAGGATCACCACGTGGCCGCGGGCGTACTCGGTGTCGTCTGCGTCCACCGTCGCGACGGCGACGTTCTCGATCACGATCCGCTGGTCGGCGGGTGGGGGCTGGACTGCCATGGCGTGAACTCCTTGGGGCGAGGGCTGGGGGTGTGCCGCGGGCGGGCGGCGGGTGGGGCGGGCCGGACGGGGTGCGGAGGCCGGCGCGGGGAAGCACAGGGGCCCCGCGGCGGCGCCGTCCGGCCCGTGGCGGGCGGGTGCCGGTCCGGTCAGGCGACGGGTATGACCGGGACGACGCCCTCGCGGTGGACGGTGCCCTCGATCAGGCCGTACATCCGGTCGGCGGCGTAGTACACCTCGTTCTCGTTCTTGAGGCCGAAGGGCTCCAGGTCGACGAGGAAGTGGTGCTTGTTGGGGAGCTCCAGGCGGACCTCGTCCACCTCGGCGCGGTTGTTCAGCACCCGGGTGCCCATCGCGTGCAGGGTCTGCTGCAGCGAGTAGGAGTACGTCTCGGCGAAGGCCTCCAGCATGTGGCGCTTCACGTGGTTGTAGGAGCGGTTCCAGTTCGGCTGCGGCTCGTCGTCGCGGCCGGTGTAGCCGTACTTCCAACGGGCCGTCACCTGGGTCGCCAGGATGCGGTCGTAGGCCTCCTGGAGGGTGGTGTACTTGTCCTTGATGTAGCCCCAGAACTCGGAGTTGGTCGTGTTCATCACGACCAGGTCCTTGAGTCCGGAGATCACCTGGACGGACTCGCCGTCGAACACGATCTCGGAGGTGCGTACCTCCTGGCCGTTGCGGACGAAGGAGTGGCCGACCTCCTCGGAGCCGATGAAGCGGGCGGAGCTGTCCGGGGTCCGGATGCGGTCCCAGGTGTACTCCTCGATGCGGATGCGGGCGCTGTGCACCACACCGCGCTCGGTGTTCTCGACGAAGTGGCGGGCCAGCGTGATGCCGAAGGCCTCCGCCGACTCGATGCCGTACTCCTTGGCGAAGGCGTAGACGGTGTTCTTCGTCGTGTCGGTGGGCAGGCAGTTGGCGTTGGAGCCGGTGAGGTGGACGTCCTCGAACTCGCCCTGCAGGGAGACCGAGACGTTCAGGTCCTTGATCTCGTGCCGGGTGGAGTCGCGGTAGACCCGGACGATGCGGTTCTCCGCCTTGCCGTACTGGTTCTGGCCGAGCACGTGGGCCATGGCATGGCTCCTAAGGTTCCAGGTCGGTCTTCTAGCTTCCGCGGTAGACCGAGTAGCCGAACGGGTTGAGCAGCAACGGCACGTGGTAGTGGTGCTGCGCGGGCGCGACCGTGAAGACGATCGCCACCTCGGGGAAGAACGGCGCCGCCTCGCCCCGGGCCGCGTAGTACGCGGTGGTGTCGAAGAGCAGCCGGACGACCGAGCCCGCCTCCGCGGCCGGCAGGTCCTTGGCCCGGCCGTCGGAGTCCGTGGCGGAGGTGCCGAGCACCTTCCAGCCACCCTCGGTGTGCAGTGCCAGCTCGACTGGCACGCCCTCGGCCGGGCGGCCGAGGCTGGTGTCGAGCACGTGCGTGGAGATGCCAGTCATGGGTTGAAGCGCCTTACTGATGGCAGGAATTGACTGACCGTCAGGAGTCTAGGCCCCGTCGAGCAGTCGGTTGATGCGGATGTCGTTGATCTTGCGCAGCTCGCCGCGGACGATCTCGCGCTCGGTGGCGGCGTCGTTGGAGTGGCGCTCGCGCAGCGAGGCGAGCATGGTCGCGGCCGTGCGGCCGGTCGCGCAGATCAGGAACACGTGGCCGAACTTCGCCTCGTAGGCGGCGTTGGCCTCGCGCAGGTCGTCGAGGAGCGCGCTGTCGGCTCCCCGGATACCGGCCTGCTCGCGCTCGGAGGTGGCGTCGCCGGCCTTCGGGGTGCCGATCCGGGCGTGGCCGGCCATCGCGTCGGCGAGGTCCGCGGTGTCGAGGACGGCCATGGCGGCGGCGTTGGCGTCGAGCAGGGCCGTGCGGTCCCGCCACGGCCGGGCGGCCGCGACCGCCTCGGCCCAGCGGGGGCTGGAGCAGATCTCCAGCAGCGTCTCCCGCAGATCGGCGGCCGGGGCCGCCGCCAGGGACTCAAGCGCCCCGGCGTCCGCGGTCGGAGCGGTGGATTCGTTGGTCACGGGTGGACCTCCTGAAGAGTGGTGCCACTCGCACAAGCTAGATCCACCACCGCGGACCGTCAACACTTTGTTGAACGGTTGGTGGTTACGTTTCGCGGCGGGCCGGGTTGCCGGGGGATGTCGTGTGGGATCCGCCAATGGGTCCGGCGCGGCGGGCGGTGGAGACTCGGGGCGGGCGGTGTCAGCCCTTCCGGGAGCCTTCCTGCCGGTTCAGGTAGTTGTAGACCGTGAAGCGGCTGACGCCGAGCGCCGAGGCCACCGTCTCCACCCCGTGGCGGACGGTGAACGCCCCGCGTTCCTCCAGCAGGGCGACCACGTGCTGCTTCTCGGCCCGGTCGAGCTCGGTCAGCGGACGCCCGTCGAACTGGCGCACCATCTCCGCGAGCAGTCGGTCCAGCGCACTGCTCAGGTGCGGGAGCCGCACCGCCACGGCCGCCTCGCCGTCCCACTCCAGGACGACGTCGTCCGGGCGCGCCTCGGCCGGCTCGACCGCGGTGGCGCCCACCGCGTCCAGCAGCGGCTTTATCGCGGCGGTGAGCGGGTGTTCCAGGGCGCTGCTCACGGCGTACCCCCTCCTTCCGGGGACTGCTCGTCGCCGAGCACGCTGATCTGGACGGAGATCCGGGTCGCCCCGGCCTCCAGGGTCTCGCGCAGCAGGCGCGTCACCGCGGCCAGGGTCTGCTCGGCGTCGCCCTCGGCGCTGGTGCCGAAGGGCCCGACCGAGACGTCGAGGCCGGCCTCGTCCACGACCCGGCGGGCAGCCTTGGCGTGGTCCGGGAAGCCGTCCAGCTCGAACGGTTCTGTCGTGAACTCCACCATCAATCGCACGCGCTCACTCTAGACGGCCCGCGCAAGGGTCGGACCGGGCGTGCGGGGGTGCGGGGCGGCTGGGTGATCGGACAGGCCGCGGGCGGTGCGACCGGCGCCGTTCGGCCACTTCAACAAATTGTTGCGACGGCCTTGACGGCCCGGAAGCTCCTCGGCGAAGCTTCCACCAGACAGAATCCCCCTTCCGGATCGTGGAAGTCGGGAACGGAAGAGAGGGAAGGTGAGCACGTGACTGCCGCCGCCGCGCACAGCTACACGGTCAACCTGTCGATCCTGTTCAACGAGCTCCCGCTGCTGGAGCGCCCCGCCGCCGCGGCCGCGGCCGGCTTCACCGCCGCCGAGCTCTGGTGGCCCTTCGGCGAGGAGCACGACCCCTCGCAGGCCGAGCTGGACGCGCTCCGCAAGGCCTTCACCGACGCCGGCGTGCAGCTCACCGGCCTCAACTTCCTCGACGACCTCGTCAAGGGCGCCCGCGGCACCGCCTCGGTGCCGGCCGAGAGCGAGCGCTTCCGGGCCAACGTCCCGGTCGCCGCGGCCCTCGCCGACTCCCTCGGCACCAAGGCGCTGAACGCCCTCTACGGCAACCGGGTGGCGGGCGCCGACCCGGCCGAGCAGGACGCCCTGGCGCTGGAGAACCTCGTCCTCGCCGCCCGGGCCGCGCACTCCGTCGGCGCGGTCCTGCTGATCGAGACCCTCAACGCGGTCGAGTCCCCGGACTACGCGCTGCTCAGCGCCGAGGCGGCGGTCGAGGTCGTCGACAAGGTCAACGCGGCCACCGGCCTCGGCAACGCCAAGTTCCTCTGCGACCTCTACCACCTGGCCAGGAACGGCGAGGACCTGGCGGCGGTGATCTCGACGTACGCCGACCGGATCGGCCACGTGCAGATCGCCGACGTCCCGGCCCGCAACGAGCCCGGCACCGGCGGACTCGACTTCGAGGACCTCTTCGCCCGGCTCACCGCCGCCGGCTACCAGGGCCGGATCGGCCTGGAGTACAAGCCCTCCACCGGCGTCAGCGCCGACAGCTTCGCGTGGCTCCCGCGCGAGCTGCGCGCCGGCTGAGCCCCCTCCCACCACCTCCCCAACGCAAGGAGCACGACGCGATGAGCCGCAAGATCGCCTTCATCGGCCTCGGCATCATGGGCAGCCCGATGGCCGCCAACCTGGTCCGGGCCGGCCACCACGTCACCGGCTACAACCTCACCCAGCCGCAGATCGACGCCCTGGTCGCCGCCGGCGGCCACGGCGCCACCAGCATCGCCGACGCGGTGAAGGACGCCGAGGTCGTCATCACCATGGTCCCGGCCGACCCGCAGGTCGAGCAGGTGATCCTGGGCGAGGGCGGTGTCCTGGAGAACGCGCAGCCGGGCACCCTGGTGATCGACATGTCCTCGATCACCCCGCAGACCTCCATCAAGGTCGAGGCCGCGGCCAAGGATCGCGGCGTGCGCACCCTGGACGCCCCGGTCTCCGGCGGCGAGGCCGGCGCGATCGAGGCCGTCCTGTCGATCATGGTCGGCGGCGCGGCGGAGGACTTCGCCGAGGCCAAGCCGCTGCTCGACGCCCTCGGCACCACGGTGATCCACGTCGGCCCGGCCGGCGCCGGCCAGACCGTGAAGGCCGCCAACCAGCTGATCGTGGCCGTCAACATCCAGGTCCTCGCCGAGGCCGTGGTCTTCCTGGAGAACGCCGGCGTCGACCTGCAGGCCGCGCTGGAGGTGCTCGGCGGCGGCCTGGCCGGCTCCACCGTGCTCAACCGCAAGCGGGCCAACATGCTGAACCGCGAGTTCGCCCCCGGCTTCCGGATCGACCTGCACCACAAGGACATGGGCATCGTCACCGACGCCGCCCGCGCCGTCGGCGCCGCCCTGCCGGTCGGTGCCGTGGTGGCCCAGCTGGTCGCCTCCGCCCGCGCCAACGGCGACGGCTCGCTCGACCACTCCGCCCTGCTGCGCGGCGTCGAGCGGCTCTCCGGCCGGACGGTCTGACCCGGCCCGTCCCCCCGACTCCTCCTGGCGGCGTGTACCTGTCCGGTCGTGCCCGCGCCGCCAGGAGGCGGCATCCCGACCGGCAGCGGGCCGCGGCCCTGCCCGCCCCCTGCCGGTCGTCCCAGGCCGGCGGCGCGCCACCCTCCCGGTAGGCACTTCGGTCGTGCCCGTGCGCGCCGCCCCGGCCCCCTCTCCTGCCGAGGGGAGCCCCTCGAACGTCGGAAGCGGGACGAGGGGAACGGCGGAGAGGGGGCCCACCACGCCCCCGGGTGGGCGGTACCTGCGCAACCCCCGCCCACCTGGGTAGTGCCAGTACGTAGACGTTCCCGTAGAAAGGCCACCACCATGCCCGCCACCCCCGCTCAGGGTCATGTGGTCGTCGCGCCCGACAAGTTCAAGGGCTCCCTGGAGGGCGCCGAGGTCGCCGCCCGGATCGCCGCCGGCGTCCGCCGCGCCGCCCCCGGCACCGAGGTCCGGGAGCTCCCGGTCGCCGACGGCGGCGAGGGCACCCTGGCGGCCGCCCTCGCGGCCGGCTTCGAGCGGGTCGCGGTCAAGGTGGCGGGCCCGACCGGTCTGCCGGTGGACGCGGCGATCGCCGTCCGCGGCGACACCGCCGTGGTCGAGCTGGCGCAGGCCTCCGGCCTCGCCCGGCTCCCCGGCGGCCGCACCGCCCCGCTGGCGGCCGGCTCCTACGGGGTCGGCCAGCTGATCGCCCGGGCCGTCTCGCTCGGCGCCGCGCGGATCGTGCTCGGCCTCGGCGGCAGCGCCTGCACCGACGGCGGCGCGGGCATGGTCCAGGCGCTCGGCGTCGGCCTGTACGACGCGGACGGCGGCGAGCTGCCGCCGGGCGGCGCGGCCCTGCGCCGGCTCGCCCGGATCGACCTCGGACCGCTGGCCGACCCGCTCTCCGGGGTGGACGTGGTGGTCGCCTGCGACGTCGACAACCCGCTGCTCGGGCCGCGCGGCGCCACCGCCGTGTACGGCCCGCAGAAGGGCGCGGACGGCGACGACCTGGTGGTCCTGGAGGAAGGTCTGACCGTCTGGGCGGACGCCGTCCGGGCGGTCACCGGCCGGGACGTCCGCGACGCCCCCGGCGCCGGGGCGGCAGGAGGGGTCGGCTTCGCCGCCCTGGCCCTGCTCGGCGCCACCATGCGGCCCGGGATCGAGCTCCTCCTCGATCTCCTGGGCTTCGACGAGGCAGTGCGTGGGGCGCGCCTCGTCGTCACCGGTGAGGGATGCCTGGACGCGCAGACGCTCCACGGCAAGGCCCCCGCCGGCGTCGCCGCGGCGGCCACCCGGGCGGGGGTTCGGGTGGCCGCCGTGGCCGGACGGCTGGAACTGTCGGAGCCGGAGTGGCGGGCGGCGGGCTTCGCCGCGGCCGTGGCGCTCACCGACCTGGCCGAGCGGCCGGGCGAGAGCATGACCAGGGCCGGCGAACTCGCCGAGACCGCGGGGGAGCGGCTGGCCGCCGAACTGCTCGGCCGGTAGCCCGCAGCCCCTTGTGGATTCCTACATTGACGTTTTGTTGAAGGCGGGCCTAGGCTCCGAGCACTCGCCGCCGTCCGGCACCCGACGGCGGCCCAACTCCCCTGCGCGCCTTCGGCACTCCCCGCTCGTACCCTCGTTTCGGAGGTCCCGATGCCCCTCAGCGACACGTCGTCCACCCCGGCCGTGATCCGCTCCCGCCGGGTCGTCCTGCCGGACGGCGAGCGCCCGGCCGACGTCCTCGTCCAGGACGGGCGGATCGCCCAGGTCGCCGCGCACGGCTCGCTGCTCGCGGGGGACCGCCACCTCACCGACCTCGGCGACACCGCCCTGCTGCCCGGCCTGGTCGACACCCACGTGCACGTCAACGAGCCCGGCCGCACCGAGTGGGAGGGCTTCGCCACGGCCACCCGGGCGGCCGCCGCCGGAGGTGTCACCACGATCGTCGACATGCCGCTGAACTCCGTCCCGCCGACCACCACGCCCGCCGGGCTGGAGGCCAAGCGGAAGACCGCCGAGGGCCAGGCCTGGGTCGACCTCGGCTTCTGGGGCGGCGCGGTGCCCGGCAACACCGGCGACCTGGCGGCGCTGCACGAGGCCGGCGTCTTCGGCTTCAAGAGCTTCCTCGCCCCGTCCGGCGTGGACGAGTTCCCGCACCTGGCCACCCAGGAGGACCTGGAGTCCGCGCTCGCCGAGCAGGCCCGGCTCGGCGCGCTCGCGATCATCCACGCCGAGGACCCGGCCGT
The DNA here is from genome assembly GCF_040702125.1 of Kitasatospora sp. NPDC085895. Classification (NCBI taxonomy): domain Bacteria; kingdom Bacillati; phylum Actinomycetota; class Actinomycetes; order Kitasatosporales; family Streptomycetaceae; genus Kitasatospora; species Kitasatospora sp. NPDC085895. Next base: position 199,600 of record NZ_JBFBJY010000004.1, read on the forward strand.
CCTCGACGCCGCCCCGCAGCAGCCCGGCGTGCACTACCGCGACTTCCTGGCCTCCCGGCCCGACGACGCCGAGGCCGCCGCCGTCGCCCGGCTGCTCGACACCGCCCGCCGCACCGGCACCCGGGTGCACATCCTGCACGTCTCCTCGGCCGCCGTGCTGCCGCTGCTGCGGCAGGCCCGGGAGGACGGCGTGCAGGTGACCGCCGAGACCTGCCCGCACTACCTCACCCTCACCGCGGAGGAGGTGCCGGACGGCGACACCGCCTTCAAGTGCTGCCCGCCGATCCGCTCCGAGTCCAACCGGGACGCCCTCTGGGCGGCCCTCGCGGCCGGCGAGTTCGCCGCCGTCGTCTCCGACCACTCGCCGTCCACCCCGGACCTGAAGCTGCTCCGGCGCTACGGCGGCAGCGGCGACTTCGCCGCGGCCTGGGGCGGCATCGCCTCCCTGCAGGTCGGCCTGCCCGCGGTCTGGACGGAGGCCCGCCGCCGCGGCCACGCCCTCGCGGACGTCGTCCGCTGGATGGCCTCCGGCCCGGCAGCCCTGGTCGGCCTCACCGGCACCAAGGGCGCCATCGCCCCCGGGTACGACGCCGACCTCGTCGCCTTCGACCCGGACGCCGACTTCGCGGTGCACGCCGAGCAGCTGCACCACCGCAACCCCGTCACCCCGTACGCCGGCCGCACCCTCACCGGCGCGGTGCGCACCACCTGGCTCCGCGGCCGGGTGGTCGACACCGCCGGCGAGCCGTTCGGCCGGCAGATCACCCGTCCTTGAGGAGAGTCGAGTTGAGCACCGAGAAGACCGCGGCCGCGCCCTTCACCGAGCTGGTCGACCTGGCCTCCCGCCGGCTGGGCGCCGGCGTCGTCGCCACCAACGAGGACACCTTCGCCGACGCGGAGAACCTGCTGGTCGCCCGGCCCGCCGAGTTCCGGCCGCACACCTTCGGCCACAAGGGCCAGATCATGGACGGCTGGGAGTCCCGCCGCCGCCGCGGCGCCTCGGCCGACCAGCCGCACCCGACCGACGAGGACCACGACTGGGCGATCGTCCGGCTCGGCGCGGCGGGCGTGATCCGCGGCGTGGTCGTCGACACCGCGCACTTCACCGGCAACTACCCGGAGACCGCCTCCGTCCAGGCCGCCTCCGTACCCGGCCACCCCTCGCCCGCCGAGGTCGAGGCCGCCGAGTGGACGGACCTGGTGCCGCGCACCCCGCTGAAGGGCGACACCGCGCACGAGTTCGCGGTCGACGACGGCACCCGCTGGACGCACGTCCGGCTCAACATCTGGCCGGACGGCGGCGTCGCCCGGCTGCGGGTGCACGGCGAGGTGCTGCCCGACCCGCGCGAGCTCGACGGCCTCACCTTCGACCTCGCCGCCCAGGAGACCGGCGGCGTCGCCGAGGCCGCCTCGGACCGCTACTTCTCCTCCCCGCACAACCTGAACGCTCCCGGCCGCGCCACCGTCATGGGCGAGGGCTGGGAGACCCGGCGTCGGCGCGACAAGGCCAACGACTGGGTCCGGATCGCCCTGGCCGGGGGCGGCGAGGTCCTGGCCGCCGAGGTGGACACCACCCACTTCGTCGCCAACGCCCCCGGCTGGGCCGACCTGGTGGGCTACGACGCCTCCGCCGGCGGCGACCCCGCCACCGACACGGCCGGCTGGTTCCCGCTGCTGCCCCGCACCCGGCTGCAGCCCGACACCCGGCACCGCTTCCGGTTCGACACCGGCCGCACCGCCACCCACGTGAAGATCAACGTCTACCCCGACGGCGGCCTCGCCCGGCTCCGGCTCACCGGCCGCCTGACCGAGGCGGGCCGCGCCGCCCTCGCCCTGCGCTGGTTCGACGCGCTGCCCGCCGCCGAGGCCGAGTCCGCCCTCGCCGCGGCCGGCCTGACCGCCGACGAGGCCGCCGGGCTGACCGCCGCCCGGCCGCTCCGGGACGCCGCCGCGGCCGGTGCCGCCGCAGCCGCCCTCGCCCCGGCCGACGGTCCGGACGGCGAGCACACCTCCCGCCGCCGCGCCGCCCTCTGGCGCCTCCTCGGCGTCTGATCCCAGACCCCCTGCACCGCACCGCTGCTACTGAAGGACCCTCATGCCGAAGACCCTGACCACCGAGTCCGGCGCGCCCGTCGCCGACAACCAGAACTCCGCCTCGGCCGGCGAGTACGGCCCGCTGCTGATCCAGGACCAGCAGCTGCTGGAGAAGCTCGCCCGGTTCAACCGCGAGCGCATCCCGGAGCGCGTGGTGCACGCCCGAGGCTCCGGCGCCTACGGCTACTTCGAGGTCACCGACGAGGTCTCGCAGTACACCCGGGCGGACTTCCTGTCGGCCGTCGGCAAGCGCACCGACGTCTTCCTGCGCTTCTCCACGGTGGCCGGCAACCTGGGCGCCAGCGACGCGGTCCGTGACCCCCGCGGCTTCGCGCTGAAGTTCTACACCGCCGACGGCAACTACGACCTGGTCGGCAACAACACCCCGGTGTTCTTCATCAAGGACCCGATCAAGTTCCCCGACTTCATCCACTCGCAGAAGCGCGACCCGTACACCGGCATCACCGAGGCCGAGAACGTCTGGGACTTCTGGGCGCACGCCCCCGAGGCCACCCACCAGATCACCTGGCTGTTCGGCGACCGCGGCATCCCGGCCTCCTACCGCCACATGAACGGCTACGGCTCGCACACCTACCAGTGGGTCAACGAGCAGGGCGACGCCTACTGGGTGAAGTACCACTTCAAGACCAACCAGGGCATCCGCTCGCTGGACGGCTCGCAGGCCGCCGAGGTGGTCGGCGGCGACGCCGACAGCCACCAGCGCGACCTCCACCAGGCCATCGAGCGCGGCGTCTTCCCGTCCTGGACGCTGTACGTCCAGCTGATGCCGGTCGCCGAGGCCGCCACCTACCGCTTCAACCCCTTCGACCTCACCAAGGTGTGGCCGCACGCCGACTACCCGCTGGTCAAGGTCGGCCGCCTGGTGCTCAACAAGAACCCGGAGAACGTCTTCGCCGAGGTCGAGCAGGCCGCCTTCTCGCCGAACAACTTCGTGCCCGGCATCGGCCCGTCCCCGGACAAGATGCTCCAGGGCCGCCTGTTCGCCTACGCCGACGCCCAGCGCTACCGCCTCGGCGTCAACCACACCCAGCTGCCGGTGAACGCCCCGCGCGCCACCGAGGTGAACAACTACGGCCGCGACGGCCTGGGCGCCCTCAACACGGCCGGCCGCGCCAAGAACTACGAGCCGAACTCCTTCGACGGCCCGGCGCAGACCGGCGACGCGCTCGCCGCCCCCGTCCGGTTGGAGGGCCACACCGGCACCTACACCACCCCGGCCCACACCAAGGACGACGACTTCTTCCAGGCCGGCGAGCTCTACCGGCTGATGTCCGACGGCGAGAAGGACCGCCTGATCGCCAACCTGGCAGGCTTCCTCGCCCAGGTGAGCCGCGAGGACATCGTGGAGAAGAACCTCGCCCACTTCCACGCGGCCGACGAGGAGTACGGCAGCCGTCTGGAGGCCGCGGTGAAGAAGCTCCGCGCCGGCGACGACGCCTGACCGGACACCCCGACCGGGCCTCTCCCCCCTGGGCAGTGGGGGAGGGGCCCTTCGCCTTACCACAAGACCCCCCGGAATCTGACGGACGCTCACGAACCGTGCCGCATCCGGTCGTACGGGCGGCCAAGGCGGCCCCTCCGCGGCTAGGCTGGACGTGCGCGGCCGCGCCGCGCACTCGCGCGAGCGGAAGGGGACGCCCATGCCGGCACCGAGCCGGGGCCGCCGGACCGGCCCCACCCACGGCCACCCGAACCCATACGGGCCGCTGCACCGCGCACTGCGCCTGCTGGAGGCCGTCGACCGGCACCCGCACGGCGTCGACACCGCCCGGCTGGCCCGCGAACTCGGCGTCCAGGCCGCGGCGGTGCAGGAACTGGCCGAGACCCTGGAGTGCGAGGGCTACCTGCTCTTCGACGACGGCGTCTGGCTGCTCGGCGGCGCGCTCACCGTGCTCGGCCAGCAGAACCGCGAACAGCTCGTCCGGGCCCGGCTGCACCGGCGGCTCGCCGACCTGCGGGACGAACTCGGCGCCGCCGTCTACTTCACGCGCTACCACGACGGCGAACTGAGCGTGGAGGCCGTCTCCGCCACCGACCACGCCCCGGCCGTCCAGGAGTGGGTGGACTTCCGGGCGACGGCCCACGCCAGCGCCATGGGCAAGTGCCTGCTCGGCCAGCTCGACCACGACGGCCGCCGCGACCACCTCGCCCGCCACCCCGTCGCCCGGCTCACCTCCCGCACCATCACCGACACCGAGCAGCTGCTGCACCGCCTGGACCGGCAGCCCGCCACCGTCCCCGTGCTCGACCTCCAGGAGTACGCGCTGGGCACCGTCTGCGCGGCCGTCCCCGTCACCGCCGGCGCCACCGTCGGCTGCCTGGCCACCTCCCTGCCCGCCACCGAGACCCACCGCCTGCGCGCCGCCGCCGAACTCCTCTCGCTGCGCGCAGCCCCGCTGATGCTCGCCATGGCGGTGTAGCCGGGGCGTGCGGCGCCTCCCCGCCACGGGCAGGAGGCCGTTGCGGCCCGGCACCGACGTGTTCGTCGGCCGCCTCGCGGCGCCGTTCCTCCTGGTCGTGGTCGGCATCGGCGCCGAGCCGGCCGGGCGGGCGGCGGAACGCGCCCGGCTCCGGACGGACCCGGACGACGGCTCGCCGGACGACCACGCCCTGCTGATGACCTGGCCGGCGGTCGAGTCCTTCCTGACGGCGCTCCGGGCGGCGCTGCGTCCGCCGGTGCCCGTACCGGACTGAGCCACACCTCCACCGTCCCGGCCGGGCGAGGCGTGTGGTGGACGCGAAACTTATTAGACTCAATGTCGATAAGGCCCTTGCCGGGCCTGCTACCCGCGAGTACGTTGCCAGGGCCGAAGCCGCCACAGCAGGCCAGGAGGCTCCCCCCATGCCCAGCACCACCCCGCCGCCGCGCATCCACGACGACCTCGTCCTGGAACCCCGCGACGTGCAGTTCGACTGGTCCAGCCTGCCGCTGCACTGGATCCCCGACGAGCCGTTCGCCACCCACACCATCAACGTGCTCCACCTCCTCCTCCCGGAGGGCGAGCGCTGGTTCGTCCGGGTCTTCTCGGACGCCCTGCCGATGATCACCGACGACCGGCTCCGCGAGGAGGTCCTCGGCTTCATCGGCCAGGAGGCCATCCACGCCGAAGCCCACCAGGAAGTCCTCGACCACCTGCTCGGCCAGGGCCTCGACCCCCGCCCCTACATCCGCCAGATCGGCTGGATCTTCCACCGCGTCCTCGGCGACAAGCCCGGACTGACGGGCCGTCGGCGCCGAGAGAACATCATCGAACGGGTCGCCTTCGTGGCCGCGATCGAGCACTTCACCGCCTTCCTCGGCAACTGGGCCCTCAACTCGCCCGGCCTCGACCGCGCCCAGGCCGACCCCACCATGCTCGACCTGCTGCGCTGGCACGGCGCCGAAGAGGTCGAGCACCGCAGCGTCGCCTACGACCTGCTCGTCCACCTCGACCCCGGCTACCTGCGGCGGATGCGGGGGATGCTCGTCTCCGGGCCGCTGCTGGTGCACCTGTGGGTGCGGGGCGTCCGGTTCCTGCTCGCCGCCGACCCCGAACTCCGCGGCCGGATCCGGCCGACCTGGCGGGAGGCGCAGGTGCAGGCCCGCCGCGGACTGCTGCCCGACCCGAAGGCGATGGCCCGCTCCGCCGCCCGCTACTTCAAGCCCGGCTACCACCCCACCCAGGAGGGCTCCTCCAGCCAGGCCCTCGGCTACCTCGCCACCTCCCCGGCCGCCCGCGCGGCCGCCACCCACTGAGGGGGCACCCCCCAGGGACGCAGGCATCCCCCACGCGCCCTGGGGGATGCCTCCCCCGTCCGATTCCGACCTGCCACGGAGCCGCCACCGATGGATCTCGTCACTCCGCCGCCCGACCTGTACGGCCGTCCCCGGGACGACCGGTTCATGCGGTGGCTCACCGCGTTCGGCGACCGCTACAGTCCGGCGCTCGGCAGCCCCGGGCTGCGCCGCAGTCCCCGCAGGCCGGCCCCCGCCCCCGTCCCGCCGCTGCGCCTGGTGGTCACCGGCCACGGCACGGTCGCCGAGGACGTCGTCGCCGTCCACCTCGCCGAGCCCTCGGGCGGCCCGCTGCCGTCCTGGCAGCCCGGTGCCCGTCTGCTCCTCACCCTGCCCTCGGGCCGTCAGCGGCACTACTCGCTCTGCGGGGATCCCGCGGACCGGCACCGCTACCGGATCGCGGTGCGCCGGGTCGCCGACGGCGGCGGCGGGTCCGTGGAGCTGCACGACGAGGTCGCGGTCGGCAGCCGACTGACCGCCGCCCGCCCGCGCAACGGCTTCGCCTTCTGCGCGGAGCCCGCGGTGCTGCTGCTGGCCGGCGGGATCGGCATCACCCCGCTGCTGCCGATGGCCCGTCAGGCGCGGGCGCTCGGTCTGGACTGGCGGCTGGTGCACACCGGCAGGACGGCCGCGGCGCTGCCGTTCACCGAGGAACTGCGCGCCCTCGACCCGGCCCGGGTGGAGATCCGCACCGACGACCGCGACGGCGTCCCGGACGCCGCGGAGCTGCTCGCCCGGGCCCCGCGCGGCGCGGCCGTCTACTGCTGCGGCCCGGCGCCGATGCTGGCCGCCGTCCAGCGGGCGTTCGACGCCTCGCCGGCCCGCGCCCTGCACTTCGAGCGGTTCGGCGCGGCGCCGGTCTCCGGCGGGCATCCGTTCACCGTCCGGCTCGGCACCGGCGGTCCCGAACTCGCCGTCCCCGCGGACCGTTCCGCCCTGGACGTGGCCCGTGGGCTCCGTCCCGACCTGCCGTACTCCTGCAAGCAGGGATTCTGCGGCACCTGCCGGGTGCGGGTGCTGGACGGCACGCCCGAGCACCGCGACCGCCGGCTGACCCCGGCCGAGCGCGCGGGCGGCGCCCTGCTGCCCTGCGTCTCCCGCGCGGCCGAGGGCGAGACCCTCGTCCTGGACCTCTGAGGAGCCCGCACATGACCTTCCCGTACGACGAGCGCGACCTCGCCAGGTTCCGCGAGACGCAGCAACTCGCCTACCACTGCGCGGAGCAGGTCGCCGCCTGGATCGAACCCGGCGTCACCGAGCGGCAGGCCACCGCGCAACTGCGCCGCTGCCTGGAGCGGGCCGGGGTGCAGGACTACTTCCACGTGCCGTTCGCCTGGTTCGGCGACCGCACGGCCTTCCGGCACTTCCGCACCCCGCTGCAGTTCTTCGCCGGGAGCCGCCGGCTGGAGGAGGGCATGCCGTACGTGCTGGACTGCGCGCCGGTGGTGGACGGCTACACCGCGGACATCGGCTACGGCGGCAAGGTCGGCGAGAACCCGGTCTGGGACCGCCTCGCCGCCGACCTGAAGGTCTACCGGGAGCTGATCCTCGCCGAGGTCAGGGCCCGCAAGCCGCTGAACGAGGTGTACGCGGCGGTGGACGCCCAGCTCGCCGTGCACGGCTACGACAACCGGCACCGGGTCTACCCCGGCCGGGTGATCGGCCACCGGGTCACCCGGACGACCGCCCGCGGCCCGGCCGGTGTCACCCTCTTCGGCTTCGGCGTGCGTACACTCCAGACGCTCGGCCGGGAGCTGATCGGCGAGCGGCTGCACGGCCGCTCCCCGCTGTGGGCGGACGGCCGGTCGTCCCGGCACGCCCCCACCCCGGGCCTGTGGGCGGTCGAGCCGCACATCGGCTTCCGGGACGTGGGCATCAAGTTCGAGGAGCTGCTCGTCGTCACGGACGACGACGCGTTCTGGCTCGACGACGACCTGCCGCACGTGCGGCGCTGGACGCTCCAGGAGGAGGCCGCATGACCATCCGCCGCCGCACCGTCCACTCCGGCGGGCTGCCGCTGGCCGTGTACGAGCAGGGCGACCCGGCCCGGCCGACCGTCCTGCTGGTGCACGGCTACCCGGACACCCACGCGGTCTGGGACGACGTCGCCGCCGACCTCGCCACCGACCACCACGTGGTCCGCTACGACGTCCGCGGCGCCGGCGGCTCCGGTGTGCCCGCCGCCCGGGACGGCTACCGGCTGGAGCACCTCGGCGCCGACCTGTTCGCCGTCGCCGACGCCGTCAGCCCGGACGAGCCGGTGCACGTGGTGGCCCACGACTGGGGTTCCATCCAGTCCTGGGAGGCCGTCACCGAGCCCGGCGCGCAGCGGCGGATCGCCTCCTACACCACCGTCTCCGGGCCGTCGCTCGACCACATCGGCCACTGGATCAGGCACCGGATGCGCCGCCCCACCCCGCGGCACCTGCGCCAGCTGCTCGTCCAGGGCGTGCACTCCTGGTACATCACGGCCTTCCAACTGCCCTACCTGGCACCGGCCGTCTGGCGGCTCTTCCTGGCCCGCGCCTGGCCGACGGTGCTGCACCGGATGGAGGCCGTCACCCCGCGGGCCGGCCACCCGCAGCCGACCCTCGGCCGGGACGCCGTCCGCGGGATCGAGCTGTACCGGGCCAACTTCCGTCCGGTGCTGCGCAGTCCGCGGGAGCGGCCGACCGAGGTGCCCGTCCAGCTGATCACCCTGGAGCGGGACCGCTACGTCTCCACCTTCCTCTCCGAGGGCCTGGAGCGCTGGGTGCCGCACCTGACCCGCCGCACCCTGGACGCCGGCCACTGGTCCGCGCTGCTGGAGAAGGGCGGCACGGTGGCCCGGTTCGTCCGCGAGCACGTGGCCCGGGTCGCCGCCGGGCATGTCCAGGGCCCGCCGGTGAGCGGCCGGCTCGCGGTGGTCACCGGCGGCGGCAGCGGCATCGGCCGGGCCACCGCCCTGGCCTTCGCCGAGCAGGGGGACCGGGTGGTGGTCTGCGACCTCGACCTCGCCGCCGCCGAACGCACCGCCGACCTCTGCGGCCTGGTCGGCCCGCGGGCGCACGCCCACCGGGTGGACGTCTCCGACGGCGAGGCCGTCGACGCCTTCGCCCGACAGGTCGCCGCCGAGCACGGCGTGCCCGACGTGGTGGTCAACAACGCCGGGATCGGCCACGCCGGCACCTTCCTGCAGACCACCGAGAAGGAGTGGCAGCGCGTCCTGGACGTCAACCTCTGGGGCGTCATCCACGGCTGCCGCGCCTTCGGCGCCCTGATGGTGGCCCGCGGCGGGGGCGGACACATCGTCAACCTGGCCTCGGCGGCGGCCTACCTGCCGGCGAAGTCGCTGGCCGCGTACGCCACCAGCAAGGCCGGGGTGCTCATGCTCTCCGACTGCCTGCGGGCCGAACTCGCCCCGCACGGGATCGGCGTCTCCGCGATCTGCCCGGGCATCGTGGCGACCAACATCACCAGCACGACCACCTTCTCCGGCACCGACCCGGACGAGCAGGCCGCCAAGCGGGCCAAGGCCACCAAGGCGTACGCCCGCCGGGGTTTCCCGCCCGAGAAGGTCGCCGCGGAGATCCTCCGCGCCGTCCGCACCGGCAAGCCGGTCGTCCCGGTCACCTTCGAGGCCAAGGCCGCCCGCCTCCTCGGCCGCCTCAGCCCGGCCCTGCTGCGCCGCCTCGCCCGCCTCGACATCGGCTGACGCCTCCGGGGCCGTGATATCGGATAGCATGAGATTCGATATCACGGCCTCGGGAGGTTGCCATGACGCGCACGGTGATAGACGTGGACGACGAGCTGCTGGCCGAGGCCGCGGAGATCTTCGGCACCACCACGAAGGTGGCCACGGTGAACGCCGCGCTCGCCGATGCGATCAAGCGGCGGAAACGCGAGTCCTTCCTGAGCTGGCTGGCCGAGGGCGGCCTTCCGGACCTCACCGGGCCGGTGGAGGGTGATGCGGAGCACCGGGCGGCATGACGGAACGCTTTCTGATCGACACCTCGGCGCTCGCCCGATTCCCCAAGCAGGCCGTCCGCAGGGCGGTGGAGCCGCTCCACAACGCCGGCCTGCTGGCCGTCTGCGCGGCGGTGGAACTGGAGGTCCTGCGCAGCGCCCGGTCGAAGGCGGAGGCCGAGCGCATCCGTGACGAGATGCGCGGCTTCGACTGGCTGCCGACGACCGACGAGGTCTGGGACCGGGCGCTGGACGTCCAAGTGCTGCTGGTCGGTGCGGGCAACTGGCGGGCGGTGTCGACGGCCGACCTGGTGATCGCCGCGACGGCGGAGCGCCACGGCGTCACCGTGCTGCACTACGACGGTGACTACGACATGATCGCGCAGGTCACCGGCCAGCCGACGCGATGGGTGGTGCCCGCAGGCGAGGCCGACTGACCTCCGGGGCGGGGCGGTTCAGGATTGGGCGGCGAAGCGGGCGAGGCCGGCCTGGAGTTCCTGGGCGGTGAGGCAGGGGACCACCTCGACGTCGGCGCCCATCTCCGTCCAGAGCGGTTCGACGAGGGGGATCAGGTCGGCCTCGTCGGCGATGTCCACCACCATGGTGAAGCCGCGGCGGCCGTGCAGCGGGTAGAAGTAGGCGGCCTCGGGCTTGAGGATGCTGAGCATCTGCTCCACTGACTCGGGCATCTTTCCCGCGGCGACCACGGCGTTGGAGCGCTCGGTGTCGATCGAGGCCTGGACGAGCATGCGCATGGCGGTGGTCCCTTCGGTGCGGCGGACGACCGGCGGGCCGCTCGGACCTCGCCGGGTGGGGGCCGGTCCTCAGGTCTCCAGCGTCGCGCCGCGGACGCGGCCCCGCACCCGGACCACCCGGTGCTCAGGCCGCGTGCGGCCGCGGCTGCCGCTCGGATTCTGCCGCGACCGCCGCCAGGTCGTGATGGATGGGGCCGTCGCCGGCGGAGAGGGGCAGGCAGCTGCCGCCGCGGCGGTGGGCGACGATTTCGGCGGCGACGGAGACGGCGGTCTCCTCGGGGGTGCGGGCGCCGAGGTCGA